>JAISOO010000114.1 GCA_031275595.1 Spirochaetaceae bacterium
GGAAACCAGGGCTATGCCTCCCTGGTAGATCAGGACCGGGATGGCGGAAAAAACCACCCCTATCCCCAGGGACGCCCCAAACACGATGGACATGGAACCGTCCAGGATGGATTTGGCGAAGAGGGTTTCATGGTTTCCCAAAAGCCCGCTCTGCATGGACCCTACAATGGCCATCGACCCGGAACAAAAGAGGATGCTGGCGGAGATAAAGCCCTTGGAAAAGGTTCCGCCCTTCATACCGAGCTTCCCCTCGGCCCAGGAGCCGAAGCGGTTCATCAGCATATCGATATTGATCCCTTCCCCGACGACGGCCCCTCCCACCATGCTCATGATGAGGAGCAGGATCCGCTCGCTGTCCAGGGCGCCTTTGATCCCCACATAGACAACCGAAACCCCTATGGCCTTTTTGATGGTATCCTCAAAACGAGGGGGGATCCCCTTAATGAGAAAACACCCCCCCAGGGCGCATACCACAATCACCAGGAAATTCACCACCGGTCCCAGCATCAGACGCCTCCTCGCTTCCCGCTCTTTGTTTTGCCCGGACAGCCAGCGGTTTGTAGGGTATAAAAATTCACCTTCGTGAATTTTTATACGATTGAGCCTTTCCCAAAGCCCGTTTTTTCCTCTAAATCTAAGGTTGCTTTCCCAAAAGCTGAAGTTTTGGGAAAGCCTCGATTTTGCGCTCAAGCGCAACAAACTGCTAGGGCAGGACATACCCCGCGGCGAGGAAGATCTCGTACCATTCTTCCCGGGAAAGGACGATATCCGCGGCCTTTACACATTCCCTGAGGCGTTCCGCCTTCATCGTCCCGGTAACGGGCTGGAAACGGGCGGGGTGCCGGAGCAGCCACGCCATGGCAATGGCGGTGGAGGATACCCCATGCTTTTTGGCGATTTCGTTGATCTTTTCGTTGAGTTTGGGGAATTGGGGGCTGCCCAGAAAGACCCCCTCGAAAAAGCCGTATTGGAAGGGGGACCAGGGCTGGATGGTGATGTCCTCCAGCCGGCAGAAATCCAGGATGCCGCCGTCCCGGTCCACCGCGGTATCGTCCAGCATATTCACATGGAAGCCCGCGGTGATCATGGATGCGTTGGTGATGCTGAGCTGGAGCTGGTTGGCCGCGATGGGCTGTTTGACGAATTTCCGCAGCAGCTGGATCTGCCGGGGGTTCTGGTTGGAAACGCCGAAATGCCGGACCTTTCCGCCGGCGTGGAGTATGTCAAAAGCCTCGGCGACTTCCTCGGGCTCCACGAGTCCGTCGGGGCGGTGGAGGAGCAGAACGTCAAGATAGTCGGTTTTAAGCCGTTTCAGGCTGCCCTCCACGGATTCCAGGATATGTTCCCGGGAAAAATCAAACATCCTGCCCGGAACAATGCCGCATTTGGTCTGGATAATGATTTTTTCCCGGACGGTACTGTTCATCCCGATGACATCCGCGAAAATCGATTCGCAGGTTCCGCCGCCGTAGACATCGGCGTGATCAAAAAAGTCGGCCCCCGCGTCCAGGGCGGCTTTTACAAAGCCCTCGGCTTCCTTTTTCTCGATGGTATTAATCCGCATACACCCCACGGCAATGGTGGGAACCTGCAGGCCGGATTTTCCTAAATTGATCCTTCGCATGGCTCAAACTCCTCCTCTAACGGGATATCCGGATTGTATTCAATAAAGTCCGGATTAAGTCAAGGGGGTACTTTCGGTAACATTTCAAAATGAGGCATCTCGGGGGCGGCGCCCCCCGTCCATTGGCATCTTCCCCCCTCGAAGCCGCGTTTGCTTTTTGCTTTTTCGACTATGCCGCGGGCAAAGCGCACAAAGCAAGCGCGGGCCCCCGGGTTGCAATCCCATCTTTTTATGATAGAATAGGCTTGTTCGAAAACCGGGGTTTCCGGACGAACCTGTTCTTTCAATCTGCGTTTGTGGGGAGCACCGGTGAGGGATTTGGTGGCTGGGCAGTCCATTGCTATGACCGTTTTATGGGTATTTTCCATTCCGTGTCTCAGGTATGCGGGTTTGGGTTGTATAAAATCGATTTGTTATAATTTTTTCTTCCGCCAGTTCAGGGCGGCGTTGTTTCCGGGCCGCATCCCGGTATCGCGGGTGGATCATCCCCTGGACGAAAAAATACCCTTCCTCCCTTCCCGGGTGGGGATCTACCTGGATTTTGTCGCCTTTTGGGTACGGATCCTGGGTTTTTTGCGGACCCATTACCGGCGCCGGGGTATAGAACCGGCGGTGGGTTTTATCAAAACCATAGGACGGCTCTACGGCTTCGCGGCGGAAACCTACACAAAAAACCTTTCCACCACCAAACGCCCCCGGTATCTGGCCCGCCCCCGGTTTTTACTCATCCACGCGGCGGACCCCCACCTGATGTGTATCCCCAGCCTCCACGTAATGGTGGTTATCTCCGCCTATACCCAATTCCGGTCCATCCTCCGTTCCCTGGGGGACGGGGAACGGTTTGCCCCGCAATGTGAGGAGATCCGCCGGGGCGCCCTGAGCATAACCGAGGCCATCCTCTATGTCAAACAGCACAGCGTCAACTGTATCGCCGCGGCCATGTACGCCATGACCTGCTTTGATCCCCTCCTTTTTCCTCAAACGGAAGGGGCCGATTTTGCCTCCCGGCTTTTCAGGGGGGCCAAAGCTCCCGGGCCTGAGGATGCCGGTATCATCCGCGGCCATATTCTGAACCTCTACCAGAATTTTCTGGAAGCGGGAAATTCCGCCGGAACCTGGGAAAAACCCCTGGTTGATTTTCTGCGTTTCCAGCCGCAGGGGACACGGGGTGGAAAGCCTGAGCGGGGACCGTCCCGAAGCCGGCTGCTTCCCGGATAGCCCCACGCTGCCGTGAAGTGAGGAAGCCCTGAAAACTGAAGTTTCCGGAGCTTCCTTTGAGAGAAAAAAGCGGACCGGTTTAATGGGGGCCCGGCCGCTTTTTCATAGGTAATCCCAAACCAGCCTGAATTTTTGGATTGGGCCCAAGGAGGTTTTATATGGCAGAATCAAGCGGAATAACCAGGGGACCCCGGGTATCCCGGGTTACCGAATACGGCGGCAGGGACAGTACCCTCCTGGAACATGATTCCATCCGGGTATTGATCAATGATCAGGGGGGGATGATCCCGGAATTATCGAGTATCCGGGGAAAGGAAGGGATCAACGCCCATTGGATCCCCTGGTTCAGATCCGGGCAGGGCGGGGCCTTTACTGAGGCGGAACACGGGGCGTTCTGGAAGGCGAACCTGTTGTACCACCTGGCGGGGAATTTCCCCTGCGCCCCTAATTTTGGTCCCGGCCACCTGGTGGACGGGGTGACCATGCCCCCCCACGGCTGGACCGCCAATCTCCCCTGGAAATTCATAAAAAGCGGGATTGATGAGGAATCCGGCGCGGCCTGGGCCTGTTCCACCCTGGAAAGTCCCGATAAGGCCCTGCCCCTCTTTTTTCAAAAACTCGACGCGCTTATTCCGGGGCATCCCGTACATTATACCGGCCTGACCATATACAACCGGGGCGGGAAGGATATATCGATCTGCGCGGGTCAGCATAATACCCTGGGAGCGCCCCTGGTCCAGTCAGGCTGCCGTATCTCCGGGGCGGCCCACGCCTGGGCGACCCCGCCGGCGGGGGGAGAATTCGACACCACCACCAGGCTGGTCCTGGGGGCGGAATTTAAAACCCTGGACCAGGCCCCCTTGGCCCGGGGGGGAACCGTGGACATTTCCCTGGTTCCCGGCCCCATCGGCTATACGGACTTTGCCGCGGGGGCCATTCCCCCTACCGCCCGGCTCGGCTGGCTGGCTCTGGTGAATCCCCCGTTAAAACTGGCCTATGTTTGTTTTTTTACCGGCCCCGCGGCCCGGGAAGCGGATGACATCATCTTTTATTTTAACGATCTCTGGATGCAGTACGGGGGCAGGCCCTTTACCCCCTGGGCGGCCTATGAGGGCGGTACGGATCTGAGCTATTGCCTGGGTATGGAGAATTCCGTGGCCGCCTATGCCTACGGCCTGGAATACTCCCGGCAGGTAAAGACCCTTCTGGGGGCTCCTGCCACGGCGGCCATTCCGGCAGGGGGGGCAAAAACCCTCCGCTACGGCAGCCTCTTTGCCCCCTATGACGAGGCCGGCCTTGACCAGGGCATAACGAATATTGAGGGGGAAATTTCGGAGCTGGTGTGTACCGGGAAGGCCAAATCCCAGCGGTTTAAGGCGGATCCGGCCTTTACCCTCCTCAAGGGGCTGCAAAGACGGTATGGATAGCGGAAAATGAACGGGGAAGCGGTCCCGGCGA
This sequence comes from Spirochaetaceae bacterium, assembly GCA_031275595.1. The sequence goes on from JAISOO010000114.1 coordinate 4,301, forward strand.
TACGATGCCGGGACGGAAAGCCCGTTACCGGTGAGGCTTTCCCAAAACCAACCGAGTTTTGGGAAAGCCTCAGGTACATTCCCCCTTACAGGGCGGCCTCAAAATCCCGCCAGAACCGGTCCCGCACCGGGGGCGGGGCAATAACCCGGATACAGGAGCCCGGTTTGGCGGGATCCGGGAAAAAGAGGGACCGGGCGTGGAGGCGGATGCCGCCCCCCGGCTCGCTGCGCCGGGCCCCGTATTTGAGGTCCCCCTTGATACAGAGCCCCTGGGCGGCGAGCTGCGCCCGGATTTGGTGGTGCCGTCCGGTGACCAGTTCGATCTCCAAAAAAACATACCGTTCCCCCCGGCCTTTGATCCGGTACCGGAGGACCCCCTTTTTACGGCCCGGACCGGCTTCGGCCCAGGCCCGGCTTTTGTTCGCCCGGGGGTCCCGGCTCAGCCAGTGGATCCAGTCCCCGGATTCGGGAAACTCCCGGCCCGAGGGGTTTTCGACAACGGCCCAATAACGTTTTTCCATTGCGCCCTCCCCCAGGGCGGCATTAAGCCGGGAGAGGGCCCGGCGGGTCCGGGCAAAAAGGGCGCAGCCCGAGGCGGGTACATCCAGCCGGTTTACCGCGACAGGAAGGGCAAGCGCTCCCGGGCCGGCGTACCCCGCCAGCAGCCGGGGAAGATCGGTCATCGAGGGGCCGGCCCCTTCCACCGCTTCACCGGGGAGCTTATTGACAACCAGGCAGTGGGGGTCCTGGTAGAGGATGCGGGAGGCCTGGTCCCGGGGGGCAGCTT
>JAISOO010000064.1 GCA_031275595.1 Spirochaetaceae bacterium
TTTGACAAAAAATTTAATAATTTTAATGAACAAAAAGAAAACGCCGATGCCCTGACGGCGCATAGCTTGACGGTACGGCCCGGATCTGCTATGGTAGGGTTGGTTCGGTTTTATCGAACCTATTTTATCGCACACCGATATCGGGGTGGTTGACCGTTTGATCCGGGGCCGGCAGTATCCGCAGGGGTTTGCCGGCCCGGTAAAACGCGATGCCTGAGATCACACCCGCTGAACCTGATCCGGATAATGCCGGCGAAGGGAAAAGCCCGCCTGAACAGGGAACCCCGGGGTTCTTTACCGTTTCGGGAACGCGGCGGAACGGTACGATCCCGCATCCTCCCTCCGGTCAGTGTAAGGAGCATCACGATGAATGGAAAAAATCATGCTTCCATTGACCCCTTTCTTGTGTTAGGTTTCACCTTCTCTTTGCTTTTCCCCTCCCTCGTTTTCGGGGGAGGAAACCGGCAGCAGCCTCCCGCCGGAGAGGCCGCTGCCAGGGAGGTCGTTATCTGGACCTACGATTCCTTTGCTTCCGAATGGGGACCGGGCCCGGAAATAAGCAAACGCTTTGAAGCGGAAACGGGGATCGCCATTACGTGGGTGGTTCACGGAGACGCCGGGGAGGTTTTATCCCGGCTGCTTTTGGAAGGGAAAAACGCCGGGGCGGATATTGTCCTGGGACTGGACCAAAACATGGCGGACCGGGCCTTGGGGTCGGGGCTTTTTGAAGCCTACAAACCCCGGGGGGTGGAGGCCCTGCTGCCGGAACTTATCATTGACGGGACCTACCGTTTAATCCCCTGGGATTACAGCTACTTTGCTATTGTCTACGACTCCAAGCGTATCCCTCATCCCCCCCGGAGCCTGGAGGAGTTAACCCAGGGGACGTACGCCAAAAGGCTGATCCTGATGGATCCCCGGACTTCTTCGCCGGGACTGGGTTTTTTGACCTGGACCAGGGAGGTATACGGCGAGGGCTGGAAGGATTATTGGCGGCGGCTTGGTCCCTCTATCCTGACCATAGCCGACGGGTGGAGCTCCGGATACGGCCTCTTTACCGCCGGCGAAGCCCCCCTGGTTTTGTCCTACACCACCAGCCCGGGGTATCACCTGGAGTATGAAAATACCGAACAATACCGGGCCGCTCTTTTTACCGACGGCCACCCTATCCAGATTGAACTGGCGGGACTTTTGGCGGCGGGAAAGAACAAAGAAGGGGCCAAACAATTTCTGGATTTTATGCTGAGCCCTGCCTTCCAGGAGGTGATCCCCTTGACCAACTGGATGTACCCGGTGATAGATATCCCCCTGCCCGCTTCCTTTCGGATCAATCCGAAAAGCGATAAACCCCTGCGGCCCCGGCCTGTAAGCGACAGGGAATTGGACGAATGGACCGCCCTGTCTTCTTCCCTGGGCGGCTGATCCGCAGGCTTCCATGGGGAAAATCGGCTATCACCGGTACGAAGAGGCGGTTTCCTGGGCCTTCGCCCTGCTGCCCCTGGGAGCGGCGGGGGCGGCCTTTATCCTGCCCTACGCCGCGGCTCTGGCCGGGGGGATCCCGGGGGAAGGGGCCGCCCTGCCGGGGGAGACCCTGCTTCCGGTTCTGGCCTTTACGGTCCGGCAGGCAGGGCTCAGTACCCTTACCGCCCTGGCCCTGGGGCTTCCCGGGGCATGGCTTTTGGGGACCGGCCGTTTCCGGGGAGCCGCCCTTCTCAGGGCCCTCACGGGGATACCCTTTGCCATGCCCCCCATCCTCGTGGTTTTGGGATTTGTACTCTTTTTTGGGAATTCAGGCTGGATAAACCGTTTTTTCATGGCCGCTGCCGGTACGGACGAAGGGCCCCTCCGGCTCCTCTACCGGCCGGCGGCTATCATCCTGGCCCACGGGTTCTATAACTTTCCCCTGGTGATCCGCCTGGTCGGGGACGGTTTAAACCAGACAAAAAACACCTACGGAGCCGCCGCGGCCTCCCTGGGGGCTCCGGGGCTTAAAACCGCCCTGACGATCCTCCTGCCCTTGAGCCTTCCCGCCGTGGCCGCGGCGTCCCTCCTCGTCTTCCTTTACAGTTTCACCAGTTTTTCCGTGGTTCTGGTCCTGGGGGGAGGACCGAAAGCCACCACCCTGGCGGTAGAGATATACCGGTATGCCAGGATATCCCTGGATTATCACCGGGCAGGGCTCCTCGCGCTGGCGGAAACCCTCATCGCGGGAGGGGTTTTTTTAGCTTTTCTTTTTTTTGAACGCCGGGGGCGGGTGCTGACGGCCGGGACGGAACTGCGGTACCGGGCTATGGAAAAACAAAACCGGTCCTTTCCGGCCCTTTTGGGGATAACCCTCTACGGCCTCGTGACGGCCTTTTTTGTCCTGGGGCCCCTGGTATCGGTTCCGGTGGAATCCTTTTTATACAAGCCCTCCCGGACCGCTCCCCGGGGATTTTCCCTTCACTGGTGGCGATCCCTGGAAGCTGCCGGAACCTTGCTCCCCGCCCTGGGACGCTCCCTGATCCTGGCGGTTCTGTCGGCTACTCTGGCGAGCCTTCTCGCGGTTTTAGCCGCCGCGGCGGTCAAAACCGCCGAAAACCCGGCTCCGGGGAGGGGGGCCTTTCTGGGAACTCTTATCAGAATAGGGGTTACCGCGCCCCTCAGCTCTTCGGGGATAGTATTAAGCCTGGGCTGGCTCATGCTCTACGGCAGGGACCACGCCCGTTCTCTCTGGGCGGTCGTTTTGATCCACGGGGTTATGGCCCTTCCCTTTGCCTTTAATTCCCTGAGCCAGGGCTTCAACGGGCTTCCGGAAAATCTGCTGAACGCCGCTTCGGTATTCGGCGGAGGGCCGGTAAAACGGATTTTCACCCTAGCCCTCCCCCTCTTCTTCCGGCGGATCCGATCCGCCTGGGCCTTTTCCGCGGTCCTCAGTTTAGGGGAGCTCAACGCGGTCCTCATGCTGGGGATGGAGGCCTGGGAAACCCTGCCCCTCCTCATTTACCGGGCGGCCGGAGCCTACCGGTATGGTACGGCCTGCGCCGCGGGGACCCTCTTGATTTTATGCTGTGCCGGGGCCCTGCTTTTATCAGAAGCGGGTTCAGGAAGGAGCGGCCATGGCGCTTGAAGTACGGGGATTGCAAAAACACTACGATAATTTTCTGGCAGCTATTGATTTTATGGTGGCCGACGGGGAAACGCTGGTCCTGGCCGGTCCTTCGGGGTGCGGCAAAACCACGGTCCTCAACCTTATCGCCGGGTTTGCCGCGGAAGACGCGGGGAGTATCCTCATCAACGGAAAGCCGGTTAATCATCTTCCCCCCTGGGAAAGATACGTTTCAGTAGTTTTTCAGGATCTGGCGCTCTTTCCACACCTAAATGTAGGAAGTAATATTGGTTACGGTCCGTTTATCCGGGGAGTACCCCGCAGGGAACGGCGCATTCTCGTCGAGAAGACCCTCAAAATCGTCCGGCTTTCGGGGTACGCGAAACGGCGGATTTATACCCTGTCCGGGGGAGAGCGGCAGCGGGTGGCCATCGCCCGGGCCCTGGCCACGGAACCAAAGGCCCTGCTCCTGGACGAGCCCTTTTCCAGCCTGGACGCCCCCCTGCGGCGGGAGCTCCGAAAAGAATTCCGGGAGATCGGCGCCAAAAGCCCGGTCCCCCGAATTTTTGTGACCCACGACCGGGAAGAAGCGGCAATTCTGGGGGACCGGATCGCCCTCATGTCCGGGGGCCGGATCCTGGAGACCGGATCGGCCCGGGAGCTTTTCCTTGCCCCTAAAACCGAATTCGGCGCCCGGTTTTTCGGGGCCGGCTTGGTTTTCCCCTGTACCATCACCGGGGAGGCGCCGGAAGGGTGGAAGATCGCTTCCCCCTTGGGCAGGCTCCTGGTCCCCCGGGGATCACCCTATGATGCCCAAAAGCCCCTGGTCTTTATCCCCCGGGATGCCCTTTCCCCTGCCGGAGCGGAGCCTCCCCCGGGCTCCACGGCGGGGACGGGGGAAAACCCGGTCCTGTTTACCGCCCGGTTTAAACAAGGTTTTTTTGAAGGGGAACGGATGATCCTGGAGGCGGAGGCCCCCGGCGATACCTTATTCCAGGCCCCCGGAGGCCTCAGGATGGAACTTCCCCCGAAGGACAGCCCCATGCAATGGCGGCTGTCCCAGGGGCTTATCCGTTTTGTGCTTCCCTCATAGCGGACCGCGGGGCTGTCCGGAAGCCGGCGTCCCCCCGGGCAGAGGCCGGAGGGGGCCTGGAACCGCGGCTTTTTTGAGGCAGCCGCTATTTTATAAGCCAGGAAAAAAACAACTGGAACAGCCCCATAAGGGCGCCTAAAACCGCGCCGAAAAAATTTATCCATTTGAGCTGACTGGCCATCACATCCAGGACTATCCGCTCAACCCGGATCATATCCAGGGAATTTATCCGGTCGGAAACCAGGGCCTTTACCTTGATGGAGCTCAGGAAGGATTCGACCTGTTCATCCATCATCACCAGAATTTTACGGCATAACAGGGCATCGATCTTTTCCTTCGTTTCTTCTTCCACGGAGAAAAGCGCCGCGAGGCTGACCTCCCGATGGTTTTCAAAAAAATGGTCCAGGGCCCCCCTTATTTTTATATCCAGCCCTTCTTTTTCTTTTATCAGGGAAAAAAATTTCTGTCCCAACCCGGAAAATTCGGAAGCGGTCCACTGACGGATCAATGCTCCCAGGGGACGATCCAGATAGGCCAGGATGAGTCCGGTAATTATCCGGGTACGATCTTCGGAGAATTCCCCGCCGGCAATAAAAAAACGCGCCTTTTCCCTGAGAAAGGCGCCGATCCGCCGGCCTACATTCTCATCATACAATATATGTTCCAATTCCAGGATAAGATCGTCAATTATTTCGGGCATCCGTTCGTGAAGGGTCCGGTCGTATTGGCCGGCGGAAATAAAAAGGCGCTGAAAGACATTTAATTTAAGAATGGTTTTATTGAGAAAAACACGGCCGTAGATTTCCAGCGCCCGGTGGTTATCCTCTTGTTTTAAAAATTGTATGAAGGAATCGGTTAAGACCGGGACGGCCTTTTCTGCCGCCCGGGCAATGGCGTGTTCAAGGGCCGGGCCTAAAAAGCTTATGCTCTCCCGGGCTACGCTTTCCACGGTACTTTCCAGTTTCCCGGAATTACCTAAAATGTCCCGGAGGGTACGGTTTCCGTAGGTATCCGCCAGGGAAGAAGCGACCTGGTCCATGACCGAGCCGACCGCCGGGGATGTCATAAACCCCCGGGCAAGCCTGGTGAGGGTCCCCCGGGCATCCCCATCCGGGGGGCTTTCACCGGCCAAGGCCGCCGGGACATGGGCAATCTGTTCCAGGGGGGTATCGAGCATTTTCTCCGTATAAAGGGCCAGGGATTTCCGGATATACTCCCGAACGTCGGGGTGGCGGAGCCGGGCCTTGATGATTTCCGCGGTAAAGAGTTCCCGCTCAACCATGGTCCCTATGCTGTCCGCGAGTTTATGCCGCCGCGAGGGCAGTATTCCCGGGGTAAAGGGCAGGCGGATTCCCCAAACAACAACCGCCCGGAGGGGGCGAAAAAGCATTTTGATCGCCACCGCATTGGTGATATAGCCGATTAAAGCGCCCGCCAGCGGGGGAAGCAGCCATCCCAACAGGGATCTCATAGGGGCATAGACTCCGCGGCGGTTCTTGCCTGGGCTTCGTTACCGTAAATCCGGACCGTATCTTCCCGGATCCATCCCCGATAGCTCCCCTCCACCAGAACCCAGGATGCAAAGCTCCCCCGGTAATTTATCTGCTTCCGTTCCAGAACCCGCACCAGGGAGCTTCTTCTCAGGTATCCTAAAGATTCCGAACCCGGAACCGGCTCCTTTAATACCTGGATATAGGAAACGTTTACCACCCCGTAACCCAGAAAATGCCGGGACAGGGGTGGGGTAGGAGGGGGAATAAGGGCGATATCCTCGGGCCTGGGGCTGCAGGAAAGGACCATGGGCATGAGGATAAAAAAAATTAAGAACCGGGCCGGTTTTACCATGTCAAACGCTGAGACCGCCGCCTTGGGAGCCTTTCCCGGCCCCCCCCTGGCTTTAGGAAAGGCCCGGGAAAAAGGGGTGAAACCGCCGCTTTTCCCTGCTAAATCCCGGGATGAAAGCATGGGGGGGAGGACGCCGCTTCCCCGGCCGGTTTCTCCGGAGCCAAGGGCCGCGCCAACCGGTTTTTGCAACCGGCTTACTTGACCGATGATGACCGGTACATATATGTTCATATTAATGAATAATATATACGTTTTTAGAATATTAGTCAGCCTTTTATGTGTTTTTTTTACCGCCTTTCCCCTGGCGGGGGAAACGCCAAAGGCCCCCGAGGCCGAAACAAGCTATGTGCTGTCGGTTTCTCCGGTTTTCGGCTTTTTATACGGACAGGTCGAAGAACTGGTATATAAAACGGTCGATAGTGATAATTTACTAAGCCAGCTTATCTGGGATATAAAACCCCTCTTTTTATGGGGCTTTTCTTTGGATTTAAGCCGCCGTTATCCCATGGAAAAACCCGGGTTTGTTACGGATTTAACCGCCCGGTTCTCCTATCCCTCCAAGACCGGGACTATGGAAGACCGGGATTGGCGAGCTGCGGGGAATCAATTGACCAATTTTTCCTCCCATGATAATTATACCCATTGGGCCATGTTCGTCGATCTTAACGCGGGGATTTCGGTGCCCGTATTATCCAGGATGCTCTTTAAATTTTACGGCGGTTTTAATTATATGTATTTTAGTTGGACGGCCCGGGACGGCTATTACCAATACAGTAAAGAGAATCCGCCCGGCGTTTTTTCTCCCTGGTATGAAGAAGCCAAGGTTCCCCAACACGGGGCGGTGATCTCCTATACCCAGAATTGGTTTATCCTAACCCCCGGGATTTCTTTGTACATTCCCTCCCGTTTTTTTGCCGCCAATATAGACTTTCAGATAAGTCCCCTCATATTTTGTATAGCGCAGGATGACCATTACCTGAAGAACCTGCAGTTTAACGATTATATGTTCTGGGGTATTTCTCTTGAACCCTCGGGGGAATTTATCTTTTCCCTGCATGAAAGAATCGATCTCTCCGCGTATATTTCTTACCGGTTTATCAAAGGGTCCCGGGGATTAACCATCATAACAGATCTCACCAACAAGAGTACCGTCCGGGACAACAATAAAGCGGGAACGGCCTATTCCGCCCTGAGCGGAGGGCTTTCACTGAAGATACGAATTTAGGGAAGCTCCGGTTTTCAGAGATGCCTTGAGCATCCAAGGCTGTTCCAAAAACTGAAGTTTTGGAACAGCCTTGGATGCGGCGGTTTCAGGATTCGGCGTTTTGAAGCTGCCTCAGATAACAAAAAAGTTTACGGTCCGAATCGGCAAAATCCAATTTTTCCAGCTCCTCAAAATCGGCCCAGCGCCATTCGCTATGTTCCTTGAGGGTAAAGTCCCTGCCGCGGAAATAGATCCGGTAGGCGTTTAAGGTATGGGTAATACCCCGGTGATCAAAGGAAACGGTACCCAAAAGAACGCCGGTTTTAATGGAAATCCGGAATTCCTCATCGTATTCCCGGATAAGGGCATCCTCATCGGACTCCCCCTCCTCCGCTTTACCGCCGGGAAATTCCCATTTTCCGCCTAAATCTCCGCCGGGTAAACGCCGGGCAATAAAAAATTTTTTTCCCTCCAGCGCTATCCCCGCCACTGATCTCCGGGCCGCCACTTAAAGGAACAACACCGTCGGAAAGAGAAAATGCAGTACGGCCGACGCGATGGCGGCAAATCCCAGCCATCGTTTGTTTTTTGCGATAATCCGTTCAATGAGTTCGGATTTTTCCGATCCAATGCTGGTTTTGGTATGATAATAGTCAAAAACAAGGATAAATCCCGTAAGCAGCCCCAGTACCGCCGGTAACAGATCCCCAATTATCGGAATATCCCCCTGGATTGAAGAAAGAAGTTTTAATAAACCGCTGACCAGGGTCAAAATTCCCAAAATCAGACGAAGGGTCTCATTATTCAAGAAGAAGCAGGGGCCGTTTTCAGCCGGTCCTTCCCGATCCTTATCCTCCATGGCCAGCGTATACCCCGAAGCCGCGTTAAAAAGGATGGACAAAAAATAAAATTGGATCATGTAAATTCCCCATTACCCGAACGGTTTTATGTCTATAACGGCTTTTCCCCACCCCCGGTTGGCTTTGGAAAAACGGCAAAAGGGCCGCCTTTCCGCTTGAACCTCAGGAACCGACAAGCAAAACTTGTCTTTCAAAATCATGGTCCCGCCGGACAACAGGATCGTGAAACAGCCGCTATGGTTAAAGCATACTCCATTACGTATTTCAGGTCAAGGAAGCGCATTGCCCCAGCCTTCAGCAATTCCCGGTTTAAAAGAACCACCCGGACAGACCCGAAGGGGAATATCGGCAATCCCATGGGCGTCTATGACCCGTCCTCAAAAAAATATGCCGGGCATCCCGCCGTACCCTTGAGGATTATAGAAAGTTAACCGATAATATGAGTATGATTCCAATCCTGCTGGCCATTATTGTTCTCATTGTAATTATTATCGTCATGATGACTATCCTGAGCCGTTCCAAAGGCACCGGGGGGGGAGGAAAACGGGCAAAAGGCAGAGATGCCATAGTAAAAAACGCCAACAAACGGCTCAGCCAGAACCCCCGGGATCCCGAAGGGCTTCTGGCCCTGGGGGATATTTATTATCAGGAAGAGGCCTGGGACAAGGCCTACAAAAACTATGAAACCCTCCTGGAACTGGCCGGATCTTCCCCGGCAATCAATGAATTCGAGGTAAATCTCCGGTATGCCGCCGCCGCGATGAAACTGGGGTTTACCAACGAAGCCTATAAAGGTTTTTCCGCAGCCCGGGCCCTCAAGTCGGATAATTTTGAAGTCAACTACAACCTGGGGTATTTGGAATTCCAACGAAAAAACTATGAACGGGCGATCCAGCTTCTCCAGCAGGCCCGCGGACAGGACCCCGAACACGCCCCTACCCTCCGGTGCCTGGGGCATTCCCTTTTTAAAATCAAAAAATACAAAGAGGCCAGGTCCTTTATCCGCAAAGCCATAGACATTGCCCCGGAAGACAAGGAATCCCTCTACACCCTGGCCGAGTGTTACTATGAGGTCAATCAAACCGAACAGGCCCTGCGGATCTTCGGCCACCTCCGGCCGGATCCCTTGATGGGGCCCAATGCGTGCCTTTTGTCCGGTACCATCAACATGAACCAGCATCAATACGAAAAGGCGATCCAGGATTTTGAGCTTGGGTTACGGCATCAAAATATCAAACCCGACATCCTGATTGAGTTAAAATACCGGGCCGCCACCGCCTATTTAAAGCAGCAGGAAATCGGTAAAGCCCTGGCCCACCTCAAGGATATCCAGGCTGAAAATCCGACCTACCGAGATGTGGCCGTGTTAATCGGAAAATATCAGGAGCTCAACGCCAACCAAAACCTCCAGATTTTCCTTATGGCCCCTTCCGCGGATTTTGTCGCCCTCTGCCGTAAAATAGTTATGACCTATTATACCCGGGCCAAGATAAAAATCACCAATATTTCGGTAAATAAAAATGAATGGGCGGATATTTTGGCCGAAGTGGATACCCCCAAATGGTCGGATGTGGTCATGTTCCGGTTCATCAGGACCCAGGGGTCCATCGGGGAACTGATTGTCCGGGACTTCCACTCCCATTTAAAGGAAGTAAAGGCCGGCAAGGGCATTTGTATGGCGGTGGGAGTTTTTTCCGAGGAGGCCAAACGGTACACCGAAGCCCGGCTCATCGACCTTATCGAAAAGGAAAAACTCAGCGCCATCCTCAATACGGTGGACGCTAAATCCGTCCGGACGATTCCTACCAAAAGGTAAACCAAAAACCGGCAGGGGACGTCGCTGCTTGCGTCCAAAAATGGCATAAAGCATGATTCATACGTGTAAATCTAAAAACACGGTTTCAAAATCATGGTCTTATCAGACGAGAGGATTTTGAAACCGCATCATTACTGGTTCAGATTCGTTCGAATAGAGCCTCTACAATCTTTCAGACACAGGGCTTCATTCGTAAATGACCGCCGCTACATCGGGATTAGTCAGATTGTTCTTATCCGCCCATAGAAACCCGGAATCGGTGATCTTCGGCAGGGTTTCACCCTTTATGGCTTTGACGGCGCTTTCAACGGTCTTATACCCCATAAGAACTGGGTTCTGCTGCACCGCTCCGTACATCAACCCTGATTTGATCGCGTCCAACTGGAGTTTTCCCGAATCAAAGCCGATAACGACAATCTTTCCTGACAAGCCCAACTCATTCACTGCGTTTACCACACCGATGGCGGAACCTTCGTTGGATCCATAGTAGCCCTTCAGATCCGGATTACCGTTGATGACCGCTTTGGCAATTTCGGTCGACCGAAGGTGGTCGCCGCCACCGTACTGGGGTTCAAGAACCTGAATATTCGGATACTTCTTCATTTGTTCCAGAAATCCGTCCCGGCGATCAATGCCGGTGCGGCTGGTCTGATCATGTACGACAAGGGCTACTTTTCCAGAACCGCCGATAGCCTCGGCCATCTTGTCTGCCGCAAGGGCTGCGGCCGCCTTATTGTCGGTTGTAACCGTGGTCAGGGGTATGTCCGATTCAACTCCAGAGTCAAAGGCGATAACCGGGATATTCCGGTCTTTTGCCTGCTGTAAAAGGGGAATTGCCGCCCGGCTGTCCAGCGCCGCAAAGCCCAGAGCGGTGGGATTTTTTCCCATGGCGGTTTGAAGCATTTCAATCTGCTTATCAACCTGGGATTCACTCTCAGGACCTTCAAAGGTGATCTGAACCCCCAGATCCCTAGCTGCATTGTCGGCACCCTGTTTAACAGCCTGCCAGAACTGATGCTGGAATCCCTTTGAGACTAAAGGAATGTAGACGGCACCGGACGCGGGGGGGGGGGCCCCCCCCCGCGCCCCCGCCGCGGCGGCCCCCCCCCGCGCCCCCCCACGCAAAACACCCACCCCCAAACAAAAAAAAAAAAAAAA
>JAISOO010000134.1 GCA_031275595.1 Spirochaetaceae bacterium
TACGCTTCCAGCAGTTTTCTCCGGTATTTAATACCCCAGGATGATCTGATGCAGGCGGTTTCCAGTATCGGCCCCCGGGAAATGAGTTCCGCCGATGTAAAACGGGACATAAAAACCCAGGAGGAAGAGCTGAGTATACGGCTTGACGAGGAGTATAATAGAACCTTGACTTATGCTTTGTCCCTGGAGACGGCCCTACGGTATGGACCCCAGCGGGAAGAGTGGAACCAGCGTTCCAATACCATGTCTTCTTTTATAAAGGGAATAACCACCGCGGAGGTGATTAAAAATAACCGGAACCTGCTCATATACCGTCTTGAATATTATAAGAAATTTTCCATCCCCTTTGGAGCCCTTTCTTTTGTGTTTCTTGCGGTTTCCCTGGGGCTTTTGGCAAAAAAAAGCGGCCAAACCGTGGGATTTATCTTTGGGCTCATCATAGCGGTTATTTATTGGGCCCTGCTGCTGGGGGGACAAACCATGGGCATTAGATTGGGGTATTCACCCTTCTGGTCCATGTGGTTTCCCAACATTTTGGCTATAACCATAGGGCTTCTTATGGGTATCATCAGGATAAGGCGATGACCCTGGATCGTTATTTGATTCGGCAGTTTTTGCCGATATTTTTTATTGCCGCTTTTATGTTTGTGTTCCTCATCTCCCTTATTGATCTATTTGCCAATTTGTGGCGTTTCCTTAATTACGAGGTTCCCTTTAGGGAAATACTCCGGGTTTATTATTATTATTTACCCAAAAGCCTCTCCTTTGCCCAGCCTATTTCTCTGCTTTTTGCCACCGCCTATACCCTGGGGGATCTCTACGCGAGGAATGAACTGACCTCGATATTTTCGTCGGGGATTCCCTTTTGGCGTTTTAGTTTTTCCTTGGTACTCATCGGTATTCTCGCTTCGGTATTTTCTTTTTATTTTGACGATAAAGTGGTAATTCCGACGCTTAAAATCAAAAACGAACTGAGCCGTACCTATTTACGGCAGGAAACCCGGGGGAATAATGCTGATATTGTGATCAAAGCAAAGGAAGGCCGGCTTATCTATTCGGTAGATTATTATGATGACAATGCCGTCGTTTTAAACGGCTTGAGCATCATTGAAAAGGATGAGGAGGGCAATTTTTTGGCCCTGATCCGGGCTCCTTCGGCATCCTGGACCGGAACATACTGGTCCCTATCCAATGCCCTCATTTACACTTGGGAGGATACCCTCCTCCGGGTCCATCCCCTGGGACAAACCGATAGTTACCGGGAAAGTCCCGATACCTTTAGGCGGAGTTCCTACGATGTGGAATCTCTGCCCGTCAGGGAAGCGGGTCTTCTGGTGGCCGACTTAAAAGCGGCGGGGCTTCCCTTTATCGGGGCCTTGGCGGATTATTATCACCGTTTTTCTTATTCCGCGGTTTCCATGGTGGTGATTATCCTGTCCATTTCCATGGGCGGGCGGTTTAAAAAAAATATACTTCTTATGAGTCTTTTGGCAAGCCTCCTCGTGGCGGTCGTTTTTTATGTTATGGAAATGATCACAATGATGATGGCCCGGCTTGGGTATATTCCCCCCATAATAGGGGCGTGGTTTCCGGTGGCCGCCTTTATTTTGATCGGTGTACTTCTGCTTCAGAGTGCGAAAACATAGAGGAGCCGGTCAAAGGATGGGGAATTTTTTTACCCTTCACCATCAGGATTCCTCCTGCAGGGCCCGGACGGGGGTCATGGAACTGCCCCATGGTCCGGTGTCCACCCCGGTATTTATGCCGGTAGGAACCAACGGCACCGTGAAGGCCCTTACCAAGGATGACATAAAGGAGATAGGCTTCGAGATCATCCTTTCCAATACCTACCACCTGTACCTCAGGCCCGGAGTCGAGGTGATAAGCGCCGCCTGCGGGCTCCATAATTTTATGCGGTGGGATCGGAATATCCTTACCGATTCCGGCGGGTTTCAGATTTTTTCCCTGGCCCCCTTTAGAAAAATAAGCGATGAAGGGGCGGTGTTCCGTTCCCATATTGACGGCTCCCGCCATATATTGACCCCCGAAAGGGTGGTAGAGCTTCAATCCCTTTTTGGCAGCGATATACAGATGCCCCTTGACGTGTGCAGTTCCTGGGGGGTAACCCATAGGGACGCAGTAAAAGCCCTGGAGTTTACCGGCATCTGGTTTTCCCGGGCAAAAAAGGCTTGGGAAATGGAGCGGGATAAAGGTTATGGGGGTAAACTTTTTGCCATAGTGCAGGGTAACTTTTTTAAAGAGCTGAGAGAAAAGAGCGCCCTTGCGGTCATGGGCCAGGATCCCGAGGGTATCGCCATCGGGGGCCTTTCCGTGGGGGAGCCGGTGGAGGTTTTTGAGGAATTTTTAAGCTACACCGCCGCCCTGTTACCTCCGGAAAAACCCCGGTATGTTATGGGCATAGGAACCCCCCGGTATATCCTGGATGCCATCGAGCAGGGGATCGATATGTTTGATTGTGTACTCCCCACCAGGACCGGCCGGAACGGGTATGTTTTTACCCGGAACGGGGCCTTTGCCCTAAAAAAGGCGGAATACCGGCTTGATTTCGAGCCGATAGATAAAGGGTGCGGCTGTAAAGTGTGCCGCGAATACAGCCGCGCCTATTTACGGCACCTTTTTAAAACCCAGGAGATCCTCTGTTCCATGCTGGTAAGTTACCATAACCTTTGTTTTTTGCATGAACTCATCCGGGATGCCCGGATTGCTATTGGGGAGGATCGTTTTTTAGCATTTAAATCGGCCTTTTTAAAACAATACGCCGGGGGGGAGGGATGAAGTATATCCTGTCGTGGTTTTTGCTTTTTTTTACGGGGTTTATGGCGTTTTCCCAGTCGCCAACGGATCCGTCCCCGGATAGAACCATAGAAGTCCAGCAGCTGGAAACGCTCCGTTACGGTACGGAAAATGAAATAGCCGCCCTGATTCAGACCTTAAAAAATGAAAATGCCTTTTATCTGGATGATGAACTTATTACCCTGGTACAATCCACAAAAAACCGGATAATCCTTTCCGGGGTATTTGGCTTTTTTGGGGAACGGGGCAAGGAGGGCCTTGAGGAGCGGGCCCTGCGGGTAGTGAAAGAATGGAATGATGAAGCCGTCGAAACGGTAATCGCCGCGCTCGATTATCTGGGAAAAGTTAAGGCCCAGGGCGCCATCGACCCCCTAAAGGATCTGATAGAGCGGGATGAGCAGCGTTTTATGAGTAACGCCGTTCGGGCCTTAGGTTTAACGGGGAAGGTTCATCCGGAAACCGCGGATAATACGGCGGAATTTTTAATTGATTTTTACCTGAACCGTAACCCTGAGGATGAAATCCGCCGGGAAATTGTGGCCGCCCTGGGTGAATTGAGATCCGGTCAGGGGATACCCCTGTTGTCGGAAATTGCCGTGTCCGGTGATGAGCGCCCGACCCTGCGTATGGCGGCCCTGGACAGCCTTTCCAAGATCGGCGATGCCGAAGGGCTTCAGACGATTCTTACCGCCCTGGTTTCCTCGGATCCCAATGTACGGTCCGGTGCCATAGCCGCCCTGGGACCTTTTTCCGGCCAGGAGGTGGAGAGGGCTATTTTAGAAGCCTTTCGGGATTCCTATTACCGGATTCGGATAAGCGCCGCTAAGGCCGCGGGGGAGCGGAAATTTGTCGAAGCCGTTCCCTACCTCCGTTTCCGTGCCGAAAAGGATGAGGTCCCCGCGGTAAGGGATGAGGCCATACGGGCGTTGGGGGCTATCGGAAACCCTGAAACCTCCGTTGTTTTGGCGGATATCTTTGGGGAACGGAAAAACAGCGACCGGATTAGAATTCTGGCGGCGGAGATGTTGATTCAAAATAACGCCGGTGATTACGCGGAAAAGGTGATCCTTGAAATGGACGAAGCCAAAACGAAAAATCAAACCGCCCTATACAACGGGTTTCTCCGGGTTTTGGGAACCGCCCGGACCGGTGCTATCGAGGGGCTTGCCCGACGGTTTTTGACCTCCGGCGGGGTGGTTGAAAAGTCCTACGCCCTGGACATGACCATAAACAACGAATTGAGGGGGCTTGCCGCCCAGGTCAAGGAGTTGACCGATGAAAAAAACGGCAGTCTTGCCCGGAAAGCCCGGGATGTGCTCCAAAAGTTAGGGCTGGATTAACCCGGTTCCTGCCAATAACCGGGGATGTCTACCGAATGAAGCAGACGGTTCAGGGCTATGAGGGGATCCTCGTAGCGATCTATCCGTATGAAAAGTTCATATTGTCTTTCCGAAATAATCCGTATGGGTATTCCCACACAATTTGGAATCTGTTGGGACCCAAGGTCGGGAAAAAACTCCGGTCTCCGGGGAACAAAGGTACATTGGGCGCCGTTGCTACGGAGTTCCGCTATCCGGGGGGGGATGGGGACGAGGAAAATTAAAAAATCCGATTTACCGCCCCCTATGGTAAAGGAATAACCGGGTTTAACGGTATGGATATTCCGTCTGCCTATGTTGGTGTTCTGATCTTCCACAAAAAGGGACAGCATCAACGGCCTATTATCAGTTTGGGTATTTTTTTGATAGGATTTCATCGGGACAATCTTCCGGGGACCATCGTGGCTGATCGGATGGAGGGAGGCCGTATCCGCCCTCCCCATGTCCGGGGGAGTCTTGGGAACAGAATTGGGGATCGGCCTGTCTTCGGTTTTGGGGACGGGGGCGGCCGGTGTTATGGGTTTCCTCTCCTGCCAAGGCGCCCCGGGACCTGCCTCCGGGTACTGCGCCGGACGGTCCGGGGCCATATCCGCCCCCCTCTCCGGGGGGGCCTTGGGAACAGAATTGGGGATCGGCCTGTCTTCAGTGTTGGGGAGGGGGGCAGCCGGTGTTATGGGTTTCCTCTCCTGCCAAGGCGCTTCAAAGATCGTCCCCGGCTTCTTCCCCTCGTTCTGATGCCGGACCGCCGGGTAAGGAGCTGAAAGATTTGCGTTTTGTGGCGCCCTATCGTCCTTGGGAGGTTCCGTTTTTTCAGGAGGAACCGGTTTTTTCAGGGAGTTATCGGCGGCATGGGCAAAGGTTCTATTGGGAGAAGTATGAAGCCGCCGGGTCATCAGAAGAATAATAAGCGCCAAAATCAGGATCACTCCAAGGATGCCCCCGATGAACCAGGAAAGGGGTAAGCCGAATAGGGAGATGTCCCCGGGCCGGTACCCTGGGGCGGATTCCTTCGGGGAAGCCTCCTTATCCTTACGGTTTGTTGAGGGAGCCGGGGCTTCGGTTTCGGGCTGCCTGGTTTCCGGTATCTGAGCCGCGGGCTGCTCTGCCTGTGGCGCGGCCTGCCGTGTCTGGCCGGGTTCAGGGCGGGCGGACTGCTCTGCCTGGGGTGCGGCCTGCCGTGTCTGGCCGGGTTCGGGCCGGGCGGGCTGCCCTGTCTGGGGCGCGGCCTGCCGTGTTTGGCCGGGTTCAGGCCGGGCGGTTTGAGCCGCTGTTTGGCCGGCCGGCGGCGCCGGCTGTACCGGAGGAGCCGCCGGTTGCGCCTGGGCCGCGGTCGGCGGGCGATTCTGGGGTAACATCCGGTTTCTGCCTGAAGGGGGACCGTTTCCCATAACCGGTACCGGAACATAATGAAAATCTATTCCGGCCTGGTTTAAACGGGCGGTGGTCAGGGAAATAAGATTTTGTGTGGAGCCCTCCGCCGTTCCTCCTTGCCGGGGATTATGATCCCCGTCGGAAATAAGCACCACCTTTTTCTCCCTTGTCCCCGGAATGGATGCCACATATCGTTCTCCATAGGCCAAGGCCCCGGAAATATCCGAATAGGGCTCCAGGGGATAGAGGAGGAACAAGCGGCCTATGATGGTTTCCACATCCCCCCAACCCGATATACGGCGGGTTATCTCCAAGCGGGGTGTATCGGAAAAGGATATAAGATGAAAGGTGTCACCGATACGGAGGAATTCCTTGAGGAAACGACCGGTTACATAATCAATCGTGTTTTGATATGAACCGCTCATACTTGAGGAAATATCCAGAATCAATACCAAATCAAGGGGATTTTCCTGACCAACTACGAAAAAAAAGGGCGTACTTAACAATAAAACCAATAAAAATATTTTTTTTGCGGATATTTGTTTCCCTTCTTTATGAATCCGGGATACCATAAATATCCTCCTCTCTAAATCCATATTCCATTGAGCCGGGACACTCCTTCCTTTAAAGTTAAGGAAAGTTAACAAAGTTTGTCCCTCGGCCTTTGATATTTTGAAATAGCCTTCCTGCTAAAAATCCACCGCGGAAATACGATCCACCGTATAGGACGCTTTTTCATCATTTATAGAAAAATTAAATTTTTCTCCCACTTTTTTATTTAAAATCGCCCCGCCCAGGGGGGAAAGATAAGAAATAATCCGGTTTTCAGGGTCCGATTCCCAGGGACCGAGGATGGTATATTCCTCTTTTTTACCGGTGGCCTCATTGGACAGAACCACCCTGGTTCCAAAGGACACCCGGCTTGTATTAATCGTAGCGGGATCAAACAACTGGGCCCGTTCAATCTCATCTTTCAGTTTTGCCACCGTCGAATTGAGGATTTCCTGTTTCTCTTTAGCCGCCTTGTATTCCGCGTTTTCCCGTAAATCCCCCAAGGAAAGGGCATAGGCAATTTCTTTGGAATTAGCCGGAACCTCCACATCCATGATGTGCTGAAGATACCGCTGTTTTTCCTCATACATGGCCGCGGTTACCATGAGTCCCCGGGATACCTTCTTTTCCACATCCCCGAAGAATTTAAAATTCGGATCCTTTTCCAAAATAAGGCCGCGGAGGTTTAATTTGTCCGCCGGATCCAGATCCTTCACGTCTTCAATAAAGGTGAAAATACGGATAATAGTATCAGGGTCCGCCTGATTAATAAAAGAAGCCAACATACCGTCTCTAAAAAGTATAGTATATACTTGCTTATTTATCTTACGATTTTCTGTAGTTTCCCGATGATTTTCAATTTCCCGGTAGGTTATATCCATGATATGGATCAGGGTAATAAACTGTTTTTCCAAGGGAATTGCGGCGTTTTCAAACCACGGTTCGGTTCTGAAGTTTTTAAAGAACCAGACCACCGCTTCCCGGTAATCCCGGTAATGCTCAAAACAATGTTGGACCAGGGAAACGAGTTTTTCCTCATGCCCTTCTTTTAGAAGGCTCAGGACAATCGAATTTGAGAGGGAGAAGGGTAAAAGTTTTATATAAACATCCGGCCAGGAAGGTACAAAAAGCTGAATGTGGCGGAGGAATTCCTCCCTTAGCTTATTATCTTTAAGGTTAAAAAACAAACCCGGTATATCTTCGATCCCATCGAAAATATCAAGAAAATTGAAGGAAATTCCTGTCCCCAGATGGGGGTACCGGCCGGCAAGGTCCTTGATAAGGAGATACGAAGCAACTACCTGTTCGTTAACCTGGTTGTAAGACCGGAGGTAGCCCAGGAAATAGGCGGTCATTTCGGTAAAATATTCCGAATCCAGCTCCACATCCTTTTGGGCGGCATAGTTCCGGACGGTTAAAACCCGGTCAAAGAAATTTCGTTCCGCCTTAAATTCATTATAGAGTTTTTCTTCAATACTGATGGGCCGATCCCGGACCGTAAAGACATCGATATTTTCGGGGCTTACCCCAAAGGATGGATCCGATTTCAGGATTTCCCGTATTTTGGTACTCCAGGCGGTCCATTCACCCGGGGATAATATCGAAGGGACCAGTTCGGCTTTGATCCGTTTTATATCGCAGGAATTATTAAAACTTTTGATTACCGTCCGTAATGCCCAGGACGGCTCGTTTTTTACCCGCTCATGGAGTTTTTCTTTTTTCTGGGTTGCTTTTAAAACCCAGATATGGTTTTTCGAGAGGGTCTGGAGGGCATTCACCGCCATTTTTAGGGACATGGAATGGGCCCGTTTTTTCGCGAAATCGATGGTGATCTCATCCCCCTGTACATCGGCGATCCGGCCGACTCCCCAGGTCCGGTGGTAGACAAAGTTGCCCTTATCAAAGGAAATATGTTTTTCAAAATCCAGAATAGCCTCATGGACATTGCGCCAGTTCTGGGCAAGATTGGAAATACGGATATATTCTTCCAGATGGCTATGATTCGCGTATTTCTGCTTAAAGCATTCGATAATTTCCTTCCTGGCCAGGGAATCTTTTTCATCGTATTGCAGAATAATCTTAAGGATATTGATGGCGGTATTGATGTCTCCCCGCTGTTTACAGGAACCGTAGACATCCTCCAGAAGGAGTACGGCCTTTTCCTCATTGATATTTTTGGAGACTTTTTTTTGAACATGAAGAAAAAAGTCGATATCCTCGGGGCAGTATTCCAGCAGCTTCATCCAAATTTCCCGTACATTGGTGAAAAGCTGCTTGTTGATATAACGGTGCAGGGCTTTTTTATAATAATCTACCGCCGCGTCCAGTTGACTGAGTTTTTCATAATATTCCGCCAGGGATTTGGCCAGATCCGCCTCTTCGTAATCAACCTTAACCAGCCGCTCCCAAATGCCGTAGACGGCCTCTTCCTCATTTTCGTTTTTATAACAGTCTCCCAGGGTCCGCAGGGCAAATTTTGATTCCCCGTAATCCAGGATCCGTTCGCAGAGGTATTTTACAATATTCCACTTATGGTTATCCACAAAGATAGTAACCAGGGTAATCAGGGCGGAGTCATCAATGATTTGCCGGGACAGGGCTATCATCCCCGAAATATAGAGGGCAATAATACTGTTTTTGGTATGAACCAGATGTTCATCACAGAGTTTTTTAAGTTCATCATATACCCGCGTTTCCCCGGCTTCTTTCAGAACGAGATCCAGCTCTTTAAACTGGGTGGTTGAATAATTGCTGAGGGTAGCTCTGGTCCACTTTTCCTCATTCAGCATTTCCTGCACATTTTTTAGGAGAGCTTCAGACATCTCGTAACTCCTTGCCCCATGGGCATCATCTAAAATGGGGTACAAATTTATAATACTAAATTTGTACCCCGGTGTCTTTACCGGCGAGGCTGTTTCAAACCCGCCTGGGTTTTGAAACCTGCTCCGGTATCATAGCAATTAAAGAGCCGATCCCAAAACCCGGGATGGGATTGGCTCCGGAAAAAGCGGTCGAAAGCCCCGTTTTCCGTTGAATTCACCGGGGCTTTTCCAAAACTCGATGTTCCGGGGATGCCCCTAAGGCTACCCTAATGCATATACCGTTCATAAATTTCCGGATCGAGGATCTTTATTTTCAGCATGGTCTCCTCAATAATGCCGGGATTCTCCCGGATGTTTTCATAATGATCTATTAACCAAAAATACCGGTTGATGAGCCGGGGTATCAGCAGGGAAAGGTTATCGGGGCGGCTGCGGATCTCGTTTTCCAGGGAAAAAATGGATTGTTTTATCCTGCTCAATTCAATGGATTTGAGCTCCCGTTTGACGGAAAATACTCCAAAAAGGCGTCCGTAAATGGGGATCCACTCCAAAAGCGCCTGCCCCGAATATCCCTTTTCTTTTACCCTGTCCGCGAGGCGTATAATCAATTCCGACTCCATGGATCTGAGATTAACCCCCTGGGGATCCGTAAAAAACGCCTCCCGAAACAGAACCTTGGCGGCCCTGGTCTCTTCCAAAAGGGCATTGACATCCGCCAGTTCCGAGAGGGTTTCTCCATCCTCCCGCCTGAACCGGGCGGCCTGTTCCATATATTTGAGGGCTTCTTCGTAGTTACCGACCCCCTTGTAACAGCAGCCCACCTGTAACAACAAGCCCGGATCATGCTGGTTTACCCCGTCCCCCAGCACGTCTTCGAAGGCCTTGAGGGCGGTGGAAAAAACAAAACGCCGTACCGCGTAGAGGCATGCGTCATATCCGTCCCCAATTCGATCCAAAAAACCATAAAAAGCTTTCCATTGGGAAAGTATAAACCCCCCCTTATCATAGGGATCATGGAAATCATCCAGACGTTTTATCCGTTCTAGCCACCAGTTAAGGCATTTTAACCCGTAAACCACCTCAGGATTATCATAATCCAATCCCAGGGCTTCATCTAAAACCCGCAGGGCCGAAGTTACATCGGAGGCTTTCAGGTTATCATAGGCTTTTTGAATGAGCCCCGGCACTGATATTTCCGTATTCATGGCTTGAATAATTTAACACATTTTGGTAAAAATTATAATTTCTATACTATACTATTTTTCTCCTTCTTTACAAGGCCCCTTTGAAGGGGTATTATCCTGATATGAGTTGTATCATCGCTCCCTCGGTGCTGGCGGCGGATTTTTCCAATTTGGCCGCCGCGGCGGCCGGTATAAATGATTCAGGGGCTGAGTGGACCCATTTGGATGTCATGGATGGTAAATTTGTTCCCAATCTAACCTTTGGCCCCAAAATGGCCGCGGATCTGCGGCCCCACACTTCCTCGGTGTTTGATGTCCACCTCATGGTGTATCATCCGGAGAATTATATCGATGAATTTGCCCGGGCCGGGGCGGATTATATCACCTTTCATGTGGAAGCGGCGGTACATTCCCACCGGATCCTTCAATCCATCCGGGATATGGGGAAAAAGACGGGGATAAGTATCGTCCCTTCTACTCCGGTCGTGATGATAGAAGAATTGTTACCCCTGGTCGATCTGGTCCTGGTGATGACCGTTAATCCCGGATTCGGCGGGCAGGTCCTTATTCCGGTATGTCTTGAGAAGGTAAAAAATCTCGTCTTGCTCAGGGAGAAACGGGGCTTATCCTTCCTTATTTCCGTTGACGGGGGGATCAATGAGGCTACTGCGGCCCCGGCCCGGGAGGCGGGGGTGGATGTCCTGGTTGCCGGGTCGGCCTTTTTTAACGCCCGGGACAAAAAGGCCCTGGTGGCCCAATTAAAAGGGAGGTAACGGAATGGTAAAATTACCCCGTGCCAGACCGCCCGGAGGGATGCCCCCCGTTAAAAATGATGAAATTTGATCCTGTTTTGACCCGGGCGCTCCGGTTTGCCCGGAGGGGTAAATTCGGGGAAGCTATCCATAATCTGGAAAACGAAGTCGTTCGCTACCATAACTCCTTTATGTATTATTATATGCTGGGGGTACTGTGCCTCCATGCCGGTGATTTTGGCGGGGCCCTGACCTATCTTAAACGGGCCCGGGAAATAAAGATACAGGATCCCCAGGTGCTGCTGGGGCTGGCGGTTCTTTTTCTCCGCAGGGGGGATACGGACCGGGCCTTGGATCTCTACCTGGAAGTGCTTGATAAGGACGGGCATAACCGGATCGCCCAAAAGGCCCTCAATGGGATACGGAAATATTCGGGGACCGATGCTTTTTCGGTATGGATAGAGTCGGGGAAGCTTGTCCGCTTTTATCCGCCCCTGCCTAAGCTGCCCCCCCGGATAGTCTTGGCGGTCCCCGCCCTCCTGTTTTTTGCGGTGCTTTGCGGGGGAATACTGCTCAGATTCCACATCATCTCCCTGCCGGTCAAATCTCCCCGGGATGGTTATGCCGGAAGCGCCCTGGAACGGGAGGAATTACAGACCCCGGTCCAAATCGGCGGCAGTTACCGGTACATCTTAACCAAGGATCAGGTGGTGGATGCCTATAACAAGGCCCGTTCTTTATTTACCGAGCTCCGGGACGAGGCCGCCCGGGTGGAGCTTAACCGGATCATCGACTCCAATGCCTCCGAGGCCATAAAAAATAAGGCCCGGCTGCTTTTGTCCTACCTGGAGGTTCCCGGGTTTGACACTTTAAAGGATCGTTTCCCCTACGCGACGGTGGCGGAGGATCCCGGCCTCTACCGGGATTGTTACGTGATCTGGCGGGGGATGGCTACCAATCTTGACGCCGGAGAAACCGTCACCGCCTTTGATTTTCTGGTGGGTTATGACACCCGCAAAACCCTGGAAGGGATAGTACCGGTGGTTTTTAATTTTTCCGTGCCGGTAAATTCTGAAAAGCCCCTGGAAGTATTGGGCCGGGTTATCCCGGTTGTCAGCGGTGATGGTCAGGGGACAGCGGTACGCCTGGAAGGTATCGCTCTGTATCAGTCGGGAGCCCCCGATGAAAGGCGGTAATTTCCGCTCCCCCGGAGGGATCCGGTGATTTCGAGGCTTATCCGTTCATGAGAGCGGTGGTACAGCGGGTCCGGGATGCCCGGGTTTCCGTGGAGGGGAAGGCGGCCGGGAAAATCGCCTGGGGGATCTTAGTATACCTGGGGGTCGCCCGGGGGGATTCCGAGGCCGATGCCGGCTATCTCGCGGAAAAAATCGCCGGTTTACGGATATTCCCCGATTCCGCGGGGCTGATGAACCGTTCCGTTCTGGAAAGCGGGGGGGCGGTCCTGGCGGTTTCCCAGTTTACCCTTTTGGCGGACGCCCGGAAAGGCCGGCGGCCGTCCTATTCCAATGCCGCCGGGGGCGCGGAGGCCGAAGGGCTCTACGAATATTTTATGGAGAAAATTCGGGAACAGGGACTGATCTGCGAAAGCGGGATATTTCAGGCCGACATGGACGTTTCCTACACCAACGACGGTCCCGTGACCATACTGCTGGACTCCAAGAAGTTATTTTAGGAATTTTCCCCACACCCCGTCGGAATTGTTTCGCCCGGGAATTCCAAAACCGGTTAATCGGTTTCACCGCTGACGTTTAACCGCCCCGATCGAAAAGTCCGCTGAATTTTGAAAGCGGCTCAACGCTGATTGAATAAATCAGGAGATTTTAAATAGTCTTCCGCGTTAAAGGCCGCCAGAAGTTTTCCCATGGAATTATTGGTCATGATGGTACCGATTACCTCCGCGGATAATTCCGCCGAGGGCACCACCTCCAGGTTGGGGATAGGCTCCGGCAGCGACCCGAGGCAGCATACCGTATCGGTAACCATGATATGCCGCAAAAGGCCTTCGGAAGAGAGCCGGGTAAGGCGTTCCGCGGCGGTGGTGGAAAAAATGGCGTGTACCGCGATGAGGTTTATTTCCGCCGGTCTCAGGGGAGCCAGGGCATGGATGAGGCTTTCCACGGATCCCGCGGTATCCACCATATCGTCCACGATCCATAAAACCTTGCCTTCGATGGGTTCGGCGGAAAGGATATTGATGGATTCAATGGAATTGGAGCGGGAATAATCCCGTTGCTTATGGGCCACCACCAGGGGCGCTCCAAAGGCATTGGCAAAGCGGCGGCCCAGCTTTTCTCCCCCGGCATCCACGGAACAGAAGGCCCAATGGGGGCGTACCACCTGTTCCAGGGTTTTGATGTCCCGGATGTAAACGTCACAGAGCCGTTTTTTCAGCAGGGTCAGGGCGGGAATATCATCAATGGCGCAGATAGTGGGATCCACCATGGATTTTGATTTATCCGAATGAAGCTGGTAGGTTATGATGTGGGTGGTTCCCAGGCTGATGAGGGTCTTTAAATGGACCCAGAGCCCTACGGAACTGCGCCGCATGGTCCGGTCGGAACGGGAGCAGGAAACAAAGGGCTCAAAAACAAGGATATTTTCCGCCTGGGAACGTTTTAAGGCATCCACCGTATGGTATAACTCGATTTTTGCTTCGTCCACCGGGATTCCCCCCTGGTTGCGGGCGCAGCTGGTAAAGAGAACCACGTCCTTGCCCCGTAAGGAGGTATTGATCTCCACTTCCATTTCCCCATCGGCGAAACGATCCGTTTTGAGGGCATGCACACCGTCCAGATCGGCTTTTGGGGAAACGAAACTGGGAAATTTTGAGAGGTAATAAACAACCCGGGATGCATAATCCCGCATGGATCGGGTGGCGGTTACGACAAATTCATTCATCTTACGTTTTCACCCTTCATATCTATAGTTTACTATAGGCGGAGAAAGATTGCATAGGGGGAAATACCGATAGTAAACATAAAAAAAATGTGTTATTTTTATAGAGGGAGGACCCGGTGGGTTCTCGCGGACGAAAAGGAAGTTCCGGAACTGAAGTTTTCAGAGCTTCCCTTTCGTCTGTTTCACCGCCCGCATTTTTCCGCCGGCGGGGGGAGTTTCACGGATAGGGAAGGCGGTTTTTAGCGAAATTTGTTCGGAAGTTGGGATTTCCGGACAACCCGATTAAAGCAGGATTGATATGGATGCCTTATATAAGGGAGGAGTAAAAGATGGCAAAAACAGATGTATCTGAAAAGACCCGGGGGAATCCCCTGGTGACGGGTGAGGAAAAAGAAAAGGCCATGGAAACGGCCCGGCTTCAGATAGAAAAGCAATTTGGTTCCGGATCCCTGATAAAATTGGGGGCTCACGCCAATGCGGCGGGGATAGAGGTTATTCCCACGGGATCCATACTTTTGGATGAGGCCTTGGGGATAGGGGGATATCCCCGGGGCAGGATCATCGAAATTTATGGACCTGAATCTTCCGGAAAGACGACTTTGGCGCTCCATGCCATTGCGGAGGCCCAAAAACTGGGGGGGATCGCCGCTTTTGTGGACGCCGAGCACGCCCTGGATCCCATATATGCCAAAAATTTGGGGGTCAACATTGATGATCTCTGGGTTTCCCAGCCGGATACCGGGGAACAGGCCCTGGAGATTGCCGAAAGCCTGGTTCGGTCCGGGGCGGTGGATGTCATTGTGGTGGATTCCGTGGCGGCCCTGACCCCTCAGGCGGAAATTGAGGGGGATATGGGGGACGCCCACATGGGCCTTCAGGCGCGGCTTATGAGCCAAGCCCTGCGGAAACTTACCGCTACCATCGGTAAATCCCGGACCATTCTGATCTTTATTAACCAGATTCGGATGAAAATCGGGATCATGTTCGGTAATCCCGAAACCACCACCGGGGGAAACGCCCTTAAATTTTATGCTTCCGTCCGGCTGGAGGTCCGCAAGATGGACACCATCGAAAAGGGAGAAAAGGGAGAGTCCGATGCCATCGGAAACCGGGTCAAGGTCAAGGTGGTTAAAAATAAGGTCGCTCCCCCCTTTCGGAAGGCGGAGTTGGAGATCATGTTTGGTAAGGGAGTATCCGCCGTTGGGAGCCTGTTGGATGCGGCGGTTAAGTATGAAATTATCGACAAAAAAGGCGCCTGGTTTTCTTACGGGGAAGAGAAGATAGGTCAGGGCCGGGAGAATACCAAGGCCTATTTGGAAAACAACCCCGAATTCGCCCGGGAGGTGGAACAGAAAGTCAAGCAGCTCATGTTCCCCGGCCGGGAATTTTCCTATCCCGAAAAACCGTTGCCCCGGAAAGTTCCGGAGGAAAGCATCCCTGAAGCGCCGGTTCCCTCGGAAGATAGTACGCCGGCGGAGGAGAAAAAGGCCCCGGTGGAAAAAAGAGGGCCCGGCCGGCCCCCTGCGGAAGTTTCCCCCGCCAAAGAGAAGGTCCCGGGACGGGGTCCGGGGAGGCCCCCGTCCCGGGGGATAGATGGCCTTTTCTGACCCTGAGGAAAGAGCCGGAACCCCGGTGGTGTTGGGTTTAGGCTCAAACCAGGGGGATTCCCGGGGGATCCTGCGGGATGCCCTGGGGGCCTTGGGGGAGATACTGGAGGAAATACGGGCCGCTTCGTTTTTTGAGACCGATCCCCTCCAGGT
>JAISOO010000135.1 GCA_031275595.1 Spirochaetaceae bacterium
AAGAAAAATGTAATAGGTCCCGCTTGCCCCTGCGGGGCTTCGGTCAAGTGTCCGCTTTCAGATAACCCGCCCAGGCCGGCCCATCTTTCTCCAATCGTGGAATTACCGGTCTTCCCTTACATGGGGGAAGAGGCGGTTCCCCGCATCAGTGTTCCCTCCCAGTACCCCATCAAGATTTTTCTCCACCGTACCGGTGCGTTGCTCGAGGGTATCCCGGGTATACACAAGAACTTGCCCGGGCGTTCCTTATATGGGGGAAGAGGGGGTTCCCCGCATAATATGGCTGCCCATCGGCGGATTTCCCGATCCCCTTTGAGTATAGGTAAAAGTAAATACTTTGGCCCTGTTTATTCTCTGTGTTTCCTGCGGACCTCCTGCGCCGCCGCCCGGATCATGGCCCGGATCGGCGCAAGCAGGAAATCGGGAAGGGTGCGAAGATCCTCCAGGACATCGTGGAACCGCATATAGGACTCTATATCCCCGGGGAGGTTCGCGAGACCCGTGGCCTGGGTATTTTGCTTCCGATCCGAGCCGGTTACGAGGTATTCAACCGTTATATTCAGGGCCGCAGCAATTTTGACGGCCGCATCCGCCGGGGGCATGGATTTACGCCCCGAAAGGTAATGATTCAGCGTATTGATATTGATCCCTGTCTTTGCGGCAAGCTCCTTTACAAAGAGGCCTTGATAACTAAGCTCGTAACGCAAATTTTCGGCAAATGGCATGATTTTTAAAGATAATCCATTTTGATTATCATGATCTTGACATAAATCCTATAGGACTATAATATAATTTAAATCCATTTGGACTATTTGGAGAGCTAAGGTGGGCCGGAATCGCTGTCTTGGAATAATGTTACTCCTGGGGACCCTCTTGGGGGGAAATGTCCGGGGCCAGGCCCTTTCCCTCAGCGGAATAAAAGCCGGCGTGGGAACGGTTCAAAACTACAACCGCGGGTTTTACTATTTTTGGGATCTAACGGGTTTCTTTTCCGCCGAATTTAACGGAAACCTCCGCCTGGACTGCGCCGCCGCCTTGGGGCAGAGGGGGGAGATTTGGGGCCTTACCGCTGCCGCGGGGCTTGAATACGGCCTGCCCTTTTTCCGGCCCTTCGTTCCCCTATACCTCCGGGCCAGGTATCTGTACGACGGCCTCCCCGCCTGGGAAACAGATACGCAGAGCCTGATCCCAAGCGCCGCTCTTGAATGGAAATGGTTCGGCCTGTCCCTGGGTTATACCCTGCGCTGGACCCTCTTTGCCGGAGAGGCGGCCCTGTTTGAGCCCGTGCTTGCCTACGGGGTTTACGGTAAACTCTATGCCGCGGAAGACTCGAGTATAAGCCTTCGGGTTTCAAATTTCGGCGATTTCTACGCCGATAATCTGGGATCCGTTCACCTTGTCCTGGATAACCGATTCCAAATCACCCCCGGAATTCAGGTCAAATGCGATTTTGACCTTGTTCTTTCGGGAAATGTGAAACGTATTGTCAGTGTTTATGGCGTATCCTTCTCGGAAGGGATCATATTCAGATGGTAAGAGGCAGGATCTCTTTGCCCCCTACGGCGCTTTTGGCCTTGTTTTTCTTGTTTCTTTTAGGGGAAGGCTGTTCCCTGCCGCGGTATTATAACGATTACGATTCGCGCTTTGCCTGGCGCGATGAATTCCACCTCCTTTCACCCGCCGATTTATCCCCGGTCCTGGACGAAGAATACTCATTTCTGGTGGTGAGCGATCCGCACATTTCGGATAGATCATCGATGGAAGGTTTTGAAAAACTCAGGGACCACATAGCCGGCGCCCAATTTGTGGTGGTAACCGGTGATGTAACCCAAAACGGCAGCATTCCGGAACTTCAACTGTTCATGGCCGCCGCCCGGAAACTTGGGGTTCCCTGCTATCCGGTTATTGGCAACCACGATATTTATACCAACCGGGGTACACCCTGGCGGGAATATATCGGCTCAACGATTTACCGCATCGATTCATCTTCGGGCAATACGACTCTTTTTCTACTGGACAACGCCAACGCTTCATTTGGCAATGATCAATTAGAATGGCTTGAAGCCGGGATGAGGACGGCGAAGAAAAATACCTTTGTTTTTTGCCATGATAATTTTTTTATGGAGGCCTCCCCGCCCGATGTGGAACAAATAACGGATATCCGGGAAAGGGCCCGAATCATGGCGTTGCTGAGGGGACGCTGCGACATGCTATTTATGGGGCATTTACATAAAAGGATCATCCGGGAATACGGCGGCCTTACCTATATGGTGCTGGAAGATTACTCCAGCACTAAAACCTGGTGCAGGGTCAGGGTAACAAAAGGGGGCATATCCTGGGAATTCGAAACATTATAAGGCCCCATTCAGGCAAAACCCGCCCCCTTGCTCCCCGCAAGTATACACCTTCTTCACTTCACACCCCACTCTTCACACTTCTTCCCACTCCCCTACAAAGAGGATCTCCGGCTCGGCATCGATTCCCGTGGCGGACCTAAGCCGGGTTGCTACTTCTTCCGTCAGGGCCCGGATATCCGAGGCGGAGGCGTTTCCGGTGTTAATGATGATATTACCGTGGAAGGGCGCCACCGAGGCTCCGCCGGCGGAGAGGCCCCGGAGGCCCAGCTCATCGATGATCTGCCCCAGGGGCCGCCCAAAGGCCCGGCTGTTCTTAAAGGCCGATCCCGCCGAGGGAAACCGGTAGTGACCCTTGGCATCCCTGTCCCGGCGGTGTTCTTCCATTTCCCGCCGAATATCCGCGGCGGGCCGGGGATACAGCCGGAACCGGGCCCGGAGGATCAGGACCTCCCGGTTTTGAAAGGGACTCTTTTTATAAGAAAAATCTTCCGTTTTAAAGGGTACCCAGGTCCGGTGTAAGGATTCATCCAAAATCTCCGTTCCCGCGAGGACATCCGAAACGGATCGGTCGTAACACCGGGCGTTCATCCATACCGCCCCGCCTATGGAACCGGGCATCCCGGCCAGAAATTCCAGCCCCCCCAGGCCCTGGGCGGCCAGGGCCTCTGCGGCCTTGTCCACCGGCGTGCCCCCCCGGATCAGCACCTGGGGCCCCGCCTCCCCTTCCTCATCCCCGCTTAAAACCGCAGCCTCCAGCCCGGACCATCCCCCGGTATCCAGCACGATCCCCCGGATGCCCCGGTCGGAGACCACCAGATTCGCCCCGCCCCCCAGGATAAAGACCGGGATTCCCGCGGCCCGGGCCCGGTCCAGAAGAAACGCGGCGTAGGAGGGGAAAACATCCCCCTCCGGCCGGATCCATACATCCGCGGGCCCGCCTACCCGGAAGGTGGTATGCCCCGCAAGGGGCTCATCATAACGAATATCCCCCCGGAATCCCGCTTCAGTATTGATTTTTTCCAGTATTTTACGTAGGGTATCCATGGTAATCATGATTGTATCAATTTCATGCCGGAGGTTCCATGGCGCTTACCCTATTTAATACCCTGGGCAGGGAATTACAGGCCTTTGAACCCATACAGGAGAAGACCGCCGGTTTCTATGGCTGCGGGCCGACGGTATATAACTACGCCCATATCGGAAACCTCAGGGCCTATGTAACCCACGATGTCTTAACCAGGACCCTGCGGGACCGGGGCTTTAAGGTAAACCATGTGATGAATATTACCGATGTGGGGCACCTTTCCGGCGACGATGATAATGGCGACGATAAGATGGTCAAGAGCGCCGAAGAACGGGGAAAGAGTGTGCTGGAAATAGCCGATTTTTATACCCAGGCCTTTTTTAAGGATACGGAAAGGATGAACATCATCCGGCCCACGGTGGTATGCAAGGCCACGGAACATGTGGAGGACATGATTGCCCTGATTAAGCGGATTGAGGATGGGGGCTTTACCTATTTTTCCGGGGGAAACCTCTACTTTGACATTGCCCGATTCCCCGCCTATGGGGAACTGGCCCGGCTTCGCCTGGATGATCAGAAGGCCGGCGCCCGGACCGGGGTGGATGAAAACAAACGGAACCCCCAGGACTTTGTCCTTTGGTTTACCAAGAGCAAATTCGAAAACCAGGCCCTGGTTTGGGATAGTCCCTGGGGAAGGGGCTATCCCGGCTGGCATATCGAATGTTCCGCCATGAGCATCAAATACCTGGGAGAGACCTTCGATATTCACGCCGGGGGGATCGATCATGTGCCCATCCACCACACCAACGAGATAGCCCAGAGCGAGGCCGCCACGGGGAAGCATCCCTGGGTCCGGTATTGGGTACACAACGAATTTCTCGTCCTGGATAAGGGAAAGATGTCCAAGTCCGCCGGGGGCTTCCTGACCCTGCAAAGCCTGGTGGACGCCGGTTATGATCCCCTGGATTACCGGTACTTCCTCCTGGGCGGGCATTACCGGAGCCAGCTGCAGTTTTCCTTCGAGGCCCTGACGGGGGCCCGGAATGCCCGGAAATCCCTGGGGGACCGCATCCGGGCCCTGGCGGATAAGGCCGGCCCCCTGGTCAGCCGCAGGCCCATACTGGAGGATGCCAGGGCGCCCCTGCCGGTGGAGATACTGGAGGGAAAGGCGGGGGCCTACCTTGAAGCCTTCAATACCGCCATGGATAATGATTTATCCACCCCCCGGGCGTTGGCGGAACTTTGGGGGCTCCTGCGGGATACCGGTTTGGAGCCTAAAGAAAGCCTCCTGGCGGCCTTTGAAATGGACCGGATCCTGGGGCTTGACCTGGCCGGGGAGGCGCTGCGTCATCATAGGGAGGGGGAAAGCCCCGAGTCTGTTGAGGGCATTGAGGCCCTGATTGCCGAGCGAAGCGCGGCAAAAAAGGCCAGGGATTTTGCCAGGGCGGACCAGATCCGGAATACCCTTAAAGAACAGGGCATTATATTGGAAGATAATCCCACAGGAACAAGCTGGCGGCGGGGATGAGGCGGGAAAAGACCGATGCCTGTGGGAAAATGCCCCCGGAACGGCTTTACTTGTTTCGGATTTTTGAATTATTGTAGTATCATGTAACGATTGAGGGAAAAACTTGTTTTCAGAATTAGATGGAACTGTATCCATGGCGGAATTCCGTCGGCTTTATGATACGATATTCCCGATACTGTTTCGGGTAGCGTACCGTATTACCAATAGTGAAGAAGCGGCGGAAGATCTATGCCAGGAGGCTTTTTTTCGTCTGTATGAAAAAAAAATGGTTTTCCCTAATCCCGAAGAGGCCAAATACTGGCTTATCCGGGTGGTGAAAAACGCCGCGCTCAACTATGCAAAGCGGAAGGATCGGGAAAGAAAGGCCTATCAGCGGGCTTTTCGAGAGGATTCAAGGGTCGAGGAAACCGGAGAGGGTTTTCTGATTAAAGAGGAGACCCGGCATGAAATTCAAGAAGCGTTGGAAAAATTACCTGAGAATTTACGCATGGTATTGATATTAAAAGAATACGGTGAGCTAAATTATAAAGAAATTGGACGGGCCCTTGGCATCAGCGAGGGGAACGTCAAAGTTCGGGTATTTCGCGCCCGGGAACGTCTAACCGGGATTCTCGCAAGGGATGGTTCACATGTGTCCTGATCGTCAAATTCTTTCTGTTTATTTTGATCAAGAGCTTCCTTCTCCCTGGAAGGAAAAATTGGAAGCCCATCTTGCGGACTGTTCCGAATGCCGGAACCGGCTGGAACAGTACCGGCGGTTTTCCCCCAATCCCGCTGAATCCGAAGCCGCCGCGGTGGAGGCGGTTAAGGGACGGGTATGGTCTAAAGTAGCCTGTCTGGGGGAGAAAATACCAACCCGGAAGTACCGGGGAAGGTGGTGGGCCCGGTCCGTTTCGCTTCCCATCCCCGCGGCCGCGGCGGCGATCCTGTTTTTTGCCCTGGCGGCGTTTTTTGTGATCCGGCCCGTCCTGCGGGCGCCCCAGGATACGGAGGTAGCCGCCGGGGTGGGGCTTGAAGTACAGGGCATCGTGCCGGTATCGGACATGAACGGCGTCATACAGTACCTGGGCGGCGAAGATACGGCGGATATTGTGATCATCCGCCTCCCGGAAAGCAAGCGTTTTATGAGTTCCGGGGAACCGGCCATCATCAGGGCGGCGGATTATTCAGGGAGAAGTACATCCCGATGAGTCTCCAGGGGAAATTTTGCCGGAAATATCAGCCCCGCATACAGAGGATTACCCTGTTTGGAAGCCTCTTGTTTCTGGCCGCCGGCGCCATGGTGTCATCCCAGGAGTCTTTCCTGGAACAAATGATCCCCGGTCTTAAAGAACAGGCGGTCATATTGGATATTGTGGCGCGGGTGGTGGAGCAGAACCAGGAAGAGGTCTGGCATTCGGTCAATTCCAAGGTAACCATCCCCGGAAGGCCCGTGGGCATTAAATTGATAGGGGAAAACATTGTGGTAGTGGTGCAATTTACCCCCTATCTCGGCATGGGAAATAAGGGCCATAATATGCTGGTGGCCCAGGGCCAGATCTGGGTAAATGTCCCCGACGAGGGGATCCGGTATCAAACGACCATGCAGACCATCCCCTTAGAGTACGGGGAACAGATATATTTCTTTCCCCTGGGAAGGGTTGATACCCAAAACGAAGCCCGGATAGAGATACAACTGGAAATACGTCCCTATTCGGAAGACGACGGCGGCGCCGTTGAGGAGGACCCATCTGCCCCGGAGGCTGGGGGGATTGAAACTCCCCCATGAGCATCCGGTTCCCCCTGTGGTTTTTCTGTTCCCTTTTTCTTCTCTTTTTTTCCGCCTGTAAGGACGAGGGGCCCTCTATTACGTCTATCAACCCCCGGATTGGCATGATGGGAGAGGTGCTTACGATCCGGGGGGAGCATTTCGGCGCGGAACGGGATGAATCCTATGTTACGATTGCCGGCATTGCCCCCACGGCCTCATCATATATTGAGTGGAATGATACCCGTATTTCCCTCCGGCTCCCCGAATTCGGGGAATCCGGCCTGGTATACGTCCACCGGGGAAACCTAAAAAGCAACGCCGCCCTGTTT
>JAISOO010000169.1 GCA_031275595.1 Spirochaetaceae bacterium
CCTTGACTTTTAAGTCCGCCGGCAGATCCTTCCGAATCGAGATGGGGGCGTTGGGTATCATGGGGGAGTGGTGGATCACCACAAAGTCGCTTTCCCTTACCCGGCCCGCGGCCAGTTCCCCTTCCAGGATGTCCGAGGCCACCGGCGCGGCTTCAACGTCCCCGTTGAGCACCGCCTGGAGCCCGTTCTGGTGCCTTCCGGAAAAACTGACGGAGGAAAAGAACCTTCCGTTGGTGTGGAAGTCCTCATTGGTCATGCCGGGGAAGGCGTTCATCAGTTCCATGGTCGGCACATAGTTCCCCGACGTGGAGGAGGGGTCCACAAAGGCGAAGGTCTTTCCCCGGAGGTCCCGGATGTTTTTGATGGGGCTTCCGGCCTTGACGATGATCTTGGAGGTATACCCGGCCTGGCTCTTGTCCCCGAAGGGGGCCACCACCACCATGGCTTCCACCCCGGCCCGTTCCACGGCCTGAACATAGGTAACCGGGCCGAAGGAGGCGATGTCCGCGTGTTTGGTCCGCATGGCCTCCACCACGGCGTTATAGTCCGCCGCATTGATCTCCGTTACCCTGATCCCCAGGGCGGCGCTGAGGTCGCCCTGGATGCCGCTCCGGTATTCCGCGAATTCCTCGGTGGCCTCGTTGGGGAGGTAGCACATCACCAGTGCCTGCGGCCAGTCCGCGGGCACGGAAGAAGCGAGACCTTTCGCCTGCTGTCCTCCGGCGCAGAGGCCGCCGCCCGTTCCCCAGAGGACCCCCAAAAATACCAGGGCCCCCATTACCGCGCGATTCATTTTTAAGCCTTTCATGAAACACTCCTTGCAATTAATGATGTATCTGTTTAACCCGCGATTGTTAAAATTTTGTTATGAGCGTGTAAAATCGCAGTAAAAAAATCGTTAATAGCTTTGACGGCACTGACAAATTAACGCGGTTTACAAACATAAGCATAGGGAGGAGGAACAGTATTAAAGGTCCCATAAATCTAAGGTTACTTTCCCAAAAACTGAAGTTTTGGGAAAGCCTCAACTTTTTGCGCATTATTAATCTATTTTTTACAAACACTTAACACAGGACTGATATATATTTTTCAACAACAAATTTTTTCAGGGGGAGGTCTGAATGAAAATCGCCTATTTTACCGATACCTTTGCGCCGGAGTTGAACGGGGTAACAAACACCCTTGCTAAATTGCGGTCTTACCTTGATTGTAAGAATATTCAATACGCTTTTTTTGTCCCCGATTACGGCCGAATGTCAGGGGCGGATCCTGCTTTTCAAGACAAGAAGGTTCACCGCTTCAGGGGTATTACAATATCCTTTTCCCCGGAGAGCTGCCTGGCCTTTCCCCGCTATCGGGAGATCCTTGAGCTTTGCAATGACTTCAAGCCAGATCTGGTGCATGTGGTTACCGAGCTGGGGATCGGTTACAAGGGGATGAAGTACGCCCGTTCCCGAAATTTACCCCTGGTGATGAGCTACCATACCGATTATTGCAAATATCTCAGGTTTTTTCATCTGGACCTTTTTAAGCCTCTGCTGGAAAAATACCTGGCATGGTTTTACCGGCCGGCCCACAGAATCCTGGCTCCTTCCAAACATACCATGGAACAGCTTTTCCAAAAACAATACCGGAACCTGGGGATCTGGTCCCGGGGTATAGACACGAAAAATTTTAATCCCCTGTTCAGAAACCGGAAATGGCGGGAGGGGTTTGGTATTAATGATAAATTTGTCTTCCTCTATGTGGGCCGTTTATCCCCCGAGAAAGGACTGGATACGCTGCTCTACGCCATCAAAGAAATTGAACACCGCTTTCCCCAAAAAGCCGCCTTCGTTTTTACCGGCGGCGGACCCTATAGGGATCTCATCAGGCAAAAGAATTTTTCCAACGTTATCCTTACGGGGTTTAAGACAGGTTTTGAGTTGTCCCGGATATACGCTTCCTGTGATTGTTTCGCCTTTCCTTCAGGGACGGAAACCTTCGGCAATGCCCCCCTGGAAGCCATGGCCAGCGGACTGCCGGTGGCCGGTATCGCCTCAGGGGGTGTGACGGATTTTCTTTTCCATAAAAAAAACGCCCTGCTCTGCGCCGAGGGAGACCAAAGGGCCTTTACGGAGAATTTAATCGCCATCATGGAAAACAAGACCCTCCGCCGGAAACTGGCGGAAAACGGACGGAAGCTGGCCCAAGCCCGGGCCTGGGATAGGATCTTCGACGACCTCCTTTCGGTCTACCGGGGACTCATTACCGATAAACAGAGCCCCGCCAAATGGAGTTACCATGACGCTTCGTAATCCGCTGGACCTCATGGCCGTCTTTTTCGGCGGAGCGCCGGGACAGGTGGTTATCCAGGTAACAAATTATTGCAACGCATCCTGCCCCCAGTGCGGGATGAGAAAAACCGCCGGCATAAAACGTCATCAGCTTGATAAAGTACGGATCAGGAAAATCCTGGATCAATGCGCCCGGAAGGGTATAGCGGCGGTGTCCTTAACCGGAGGCGAACCCTTTATCAAGCCCCTTGAACTGTTGGAACTCCTGAATTATGGTTCCCGCCGGGGCATCCGCTATTTACGGAGCGGTACCAACGGGTATATGTTTTCCCCGGAAGGAAAGGCCGCCGGGATTGAGGAAACAGGGCGTTTTGTCAAAGCCCTGTCCGCCACGGGAATACGGAATTTCTGGATCAGCCTGGATTCCGCGGATACCCAGACCCATGAAACCATGCGGGGGCTCCCGGGGGTCGTTGAGGGAATCCGCAGGGCCCTGCCCCTTTTTCATGCCCAGGGGCTGTACCCCGCGGCGAATCTGGGGATAAACCGGAATGTAGCGGGATCTCCTATCCCACCCCTCAGAGAACCGCCGGATGAATCCCGCTTTTTTGAAGCCTTTACGGCGGGATTCACGGCGTTTTTTTCAAAGGCCGTTGAGCTGGGATTTACCATGGCCAATGTCTGTTACCCCATGAGTTCCGTTCAGGCCGGGCTCGTGGACGAGCAGCCGGTCTACGGCGCCATCTCCGGTGATCCGGCGGTCGATTTTTCCCCGCCGGAACTCAGGCTCGTTTTTAAAGCCCTGCTTGAGGTGATTCCCCGTTTCCGCAGCCGGATCCGGATCTTCACTCCCCTTTCGGTTCTCTACGCCCTGTCGCATGAGGATGATAGTTTTCTTTTTCCCTGCCTCGGCGGATGCGCTTACTTTTTTATCGATTGCAAAGACGGCCGCCTTTATCCCTGCGGTTACCGGGGTAGTGAAGATTTGGGGGAGGATCTGGAAAAAGCGATAACCCATGGCCGGATGCGCAAACCATTTTGTATGAAATGTCATTGGGAATGTTTCAGGGATCCTTCCCAGCTTTTCGGCCTGGCCCGGTATATAATCCGGCACCCGGTGTTATGTTTTATAAAAAAGCGGCTCGATCCCCGGATGCTGAAACTCTGGTTCACCGATATGGGTTATTATATACGGAATGATTTTTTTAATGGCAGAAAGCCTGGTTAGGAACAGGGAAACCCTTGGAATTCCTGGTTGGGCTCCCGGAAGTTTCGGCAAGCGCCGCCTGAAAAATTTGCCGCCGGTCCTCCCGTCAGGATTCCTGATCCGGCCGCCGGGACGAAGCAAGGGGAAGCCGCCCCCGGCCGGGCGGGCGGGTCCGGCAAATACCTATGGCCGGGTTATTAACACACCCGGTCTCCCATGGTATACTTCGGGTAAATGTTAACTATCGACGGCATAAATATTCATTATTTTGACACCGGTTCCGGGGAAACGGTTCTTTTTTTGCACGGCTGGGGGACCGATTTTTTATCTTTCAAACCTTTTTTGGAGGCCCTAACCCCCTATTACCGGGTCTGCGCCGTGGACTTGCCCGGGTTTGGACAAAGCGATGAACCCCCGGCGGCCTGGACAATAGACGATTACGGGGATTTTATATTGAAGTTTATGACCCGCCGGGGGATCAACCGGGTGATTCTCATCGGCCATTCCTTTGGGGGGAGGATCATCATCAAACTCGCGGCGCGAAGGGAATTGCCGGTAACGATCGCCAAGATCGTCCTGGTAAACAGCGCGGGAATACGGCCGAAAAAAACCATCAAACAGAAGGTCCGGCTCCTTGTCTACCGGGGGGTCAAAGGGATCATCTCCACCGGGGGGATAAAAAAACGATTTCCCGGCCTCCTGAACCGGTGGCGTAAAAAACACGGCTCCCCGGATTACCTCCGCGCCAGCCCCCGGATGCGGGAGTGTCTTATCCGGGCGATTAACGAAGACCTTACCCCCTGCCTTCCCCGGATACCCTGCCCTGCCCTATTGATCTGGGGGGCGGAGGATCAGGAAACGCCCCTGGGGGACGGGAAGCTCATGGAAGGGCTCATCCCCGACGCGGGCCTCGTGACCCTGGAAAAGGCGGGGCATTATTCCTTCTTGGATCAGCCCTTTATTTTCGGCAGGGTCCTCGACTCGTTTTTAAACATCAAGAGATGATTATGCCGTCTATTATACAATTAATACCTGTCGTGTTTTTTTTATGCGGTTATATACCCGCGGTCCTCTACGACTACCACATGTTTCAGCTTAACTCCTACGATATCCGTATCCAGATAAAATGGCTGATCCGGAATTGTATACCGGGGTACCTGCTCAGGCATATCTTTGTCCTCTACCATTGTTTGAGGCCGCACAAGGTGAAAAAACCCCTGGTCTACACCAACCGCCTTAAACGGATGCTCATTACCAACGGGATCCTCGCGGCGGCAGGCATCGCCCTTTCCTGCTCGTGGAGTTTTGCCGGGGAAGCGCTGTTTTTGGCGGGGCTTTTCTTCCTCAGCCCGGTTCTGGTGATGCTTTCCAATATCATCAACGCCCCCCTGGAACGGGCCGTCAAGGGCTGGTACATCGCCGATACCCGGAGCGTATTACAAAAAATGCCCCGTTTAATCGTCATCGGTATTACCGGCAGCTATGGAAAAACCAGCACCAAATATTTCCTGTACCGGCTCCTCTCGCCAAAATACAATGTACTTATGACCCCCGAAAGTTATAATACCCCCATGGGGGTGGTCAAAACCATCCGGGGGCAGCTTAAACCCATCCATGAAATCTTTATCTGCGAAATGGGGGCGAAAAAAACCGGGGAAATAAAAGAAATCTGCGATATCGTTCACCCCGCCTGCGGCATCATCACTTCCATAGGCCCCCAGCATCTGGAAACCTTTAAATCCCTGGATAATATCATCAAAACAAAATTTGAGCTTGCCCGGGCCCTGCCCGGGGAGGGCGTTATTTTTCTCAATTATGAAAACGAATATATCCGGAATACCCCCTGCGCCCAAAAAAAACTTTCCTACAGCAGAACCGTTCCCGGCTGCGACTATTCGGCCCGGAACATCAAGGTTTCCGGCGCAGGGTCCGCCTTTGATCTCACCCTGTCCAACGGCGAGGAATACCATTTTGAAACCAGGCTCCTCGGTCTCCACCAGGTGGAAAACATCACCGGCGCCATCGCCGCGGCCGATTACCTGGGGGTGGCTCCCGAAGACCTCGTCGTTGCGGTCCGCCGCCTGCAGAGCGTTCCCCACCGGCTTGAGTTAATAAACCGTCAGGGGATAACCATCATCGACGATGCCTATAACGCCAATGTCAGCGGGACCAAAGCGGCCCTGGAGGTCCTGGGTATGTTCGATGCCGTTAAAATTCTCGTAACCCCCGGCATGATTGAGTTGGGGGATAAGGAGGATCAGTACAACCGGCAGTTCGGCGTAGACGCGGCGGCGGTTTGTGATTATGTGATCCTCGCCGGAGCCCGGCAGACCAAAAGCATTCTAGCGGGACTTAAAAACGCCGGGTATCCGGAGGATAAAATATACACCGCGGAAAATTTGGAAGGGGCTTTTAAAAAAATCGATGCCATTCCGGCCAGGGGATTATCCAAGGCGGTGCTTTTGGAAAACGATCTGCCGGATAATTATTAGGGGGAGCTTATGGGAATACGGGTCGGCGTTTTTTTCGGCGGCAGAAGCGTGGAGCATGAAATTTCAATTATTTCCGCCATTCAGGCGATCAACGCCATGGACAAAACCAAATACGATATTATACCGGTGTACATCACCCGGGAGGACGCCCTGTATACCGGGGAGGATATCGGCAGGATAGAAGCATACCGGAACATCCCGGAACTTCTTAAAAAAAGCCAGCGGGTCCTCTGCGTCCCCCGGGGGGGGGTCTGCGATTTGCTGAAATACCCCTTTAAGCGTTTCGGTAATCCCCGCTACGCTTCCCTGGATATAAGTTTCCCCATTGTCCACGGTACCAATGTCGAAGACGGGGGCCTGCAGGGCTTTCTCAAAACCCTGTCCATCCCCTTTGTGGGATGCGACGTGACCGCCTCCGCGGTGGGCATGGACAAATATATCCAAAAGACGGTTCTTAAGGACAACCACATCCCCGTATTGGACTGCCGCCGGGTCTTGGTGAAAACCTATTTTAAAGACCCCCCGGGGACCCTCGCGGAAATTGAAGGGGCCCTCCCCTACCCCGTCATCGTGAAGCCCCTGAATTTAGGTTCCAGCATAGGGATTAGCAAGGCCGGTGATACCGGGGAACTGCAGAGTTCCCTTGAGTATACTTTTCAATTCGCCAATACCGCCCTGGTTGAAAAGGCGGTTTCCAATTTGAAAGAGATCAACTGCGCGGTCCTGGGGGACGGGGAGGCGGCGGAAGCCTCGGAGTGTGAGGAGCCCCAAAGCAGCGGCGCTATCTTGAGTTACCGCGACAAGTACATCTCAGGCCCCAAAGGCGCGGGGGGAACCAAGGGGATGAGCGGGGCCAAACGGAAACTCCCCGCGGGTATCAGCGGGGAACAGCGGGAAACCGTCCGGGAACTGGCAAAAAAAACTTTTCAGGTTTTAGGCTGCCACGGGGTGGTAAGAATCGATTTTCTTTTGGACACCGCAGCCAATCAGATCTGGGTGAACGAGATAAACACGATCCCCGGATCCCTGGCCTTTTATCTGTGGGAACCCCT
Organism: Spirochaetaceae bacterium; assembly: GCA_031275595.1. The sequence goes on from JAISOO010000169.1 coordinate 7,028, forward strand.
GGGCATTCCCTACCGGGAACTCCTGGACCGGCTGATCACCCTGGCCTTTAAACGGGAGCGGGAAAACGCGGAGCTGTCCTATTCCTACGAAACGGATATTTTGTCGAATTTTATTTCCGGCGGGGCCAAGGGTTCCAAGGGGCAGCCCCGGTAAACTACGGGGCCATAACCTGTGCCACCGCCTTTCGCCAGCCAAAGACGCGGCGTTCCCGTTCGGCGGTTTCCATGAGCGGAACATAACGGCGGCGCTTTACGGTGTCATGCAATCCGGGGGGACAGATGCCCAATGCCATTCCCGCCATCCATGCGGCGCCTATGGCGGAGAGTTCCTCGTTTTCGGTTACCTCCAGGGGCAGGTTCAGGATGTCGCTCTGGAATTGCATGAGGTAGGCGTCTCCGGTGGCGCCGCCGTCGGCCCGTAGTTCTTTCAGAACGATTCCCCCTTCCTCCCGCGCCTTCTCTACAACATCGGCGATCTGATAGGCAATGCTTTCTTCCGCAGCCTTGACGATTTCGGCCTTGCCGGTGGTCCGGCTCAT
>JAISOO010000024.1 GCA_031275595.1 Spirochaetaceae bacterium
CTCCTTGACGGTCTCGTGGACCAATAAGCATGACGAACCGCAGCCTTCCCCTGTCGATACTATCTTCAGGTTATACATCATTTACCGACGTTGGTTAACTTTTTATCATTCCTCCTTGCTTACGTTACAGGGTCTTTTTCAAAATCCGGTTGGTTTTGAAAAAGACCCTGGAAAAAACGGTAAACCCGCTTTTTCTTTTAAATCCAAAGGTTGCTTTTTCAAAATTGATAGTTTAAAAAAGTTCCTACGATAAAAATGTTTCTTGAGCCGGTTTCAAAACCAGGTTGGTTTTAAAACAATTCTCGTATTTTAAGAATATATAAAAAAAAGATAAAACTCAAGGGCCATGATAAAACAGGGCGAAGGCATCTGTTTTTTTGTCTGGTTGCAAAAGGAACCGGTAAAACCGTCGATGTATGCCTGGATCACGGCCCTCCGCATAAGGAGGAGCCCAGGGCAATATGGAGAAAAGCAAATGCTTTTGCCCTGTTTCCTTTAAAAAGGCCCCTTGCGTAATTCGGCGTCCCGGATAATAATAAAGGAACGGTCAAGCGTTCGCCTTTGTAATTGAGTGTCTGTCCGCAAAGCCGGCTGCTTTGCGGACAGACGCTATTTAATTGTAGGGGTGCTGTTTTTAGAATTCGGAAGTTTGAATCGGCGTGTAGGAGGTGGTTTTTATGACATCTTTTAATCCCGGCCTGTTGGCTGAATTTGCCCGGCATTACGGGTTTCATTACGATATATGCGATCCCAAGGGTTTGATTCGGGACGCGATGATTGATATGGAACGGGGCTTGAAGGGGCAGAGTTCGAATCTCCCCATGATCCCCGCATACATAAGTCCCATCTCCCGGGTGCCGCCGGGGAAAACCGTGCTTGCCCTGGACGCGGGGGGGACCAACCTCCGGGCCGCCCTGGTTTGTTTTGACGACCAGGGAAAGGCCCTGTCGGAGAACAGCCGGAAGGTTCCCATGCCCGGTACAAAGGGCCGGGTGGACGCGGAAACCTTTTTTAACGAGATCGCCGGCCTCGTCATCCCGCTGCTTGAGGAAGCCCGGAGCGCCGGTAAAACCATTGAGGGGCTGGGTTTTTGCTTTTCCTACCCCATGGAGATTACGGCGAACTCCGACGGGATCCTTCTGGCCTTGAGCAAGGAGGTAGATGCCCCGGAGGTGATTGGTAAGGCCATCGGCCAGGGACTCCGGGACGCCCTGAGCCGGCGGGGAACCAAGCCTCCGGAACGGATCGTGCTCTTAAACGATACCGTGGCGGCCCTTCTTTCCGGCCTGGCGGAGATCCCCCCAAACGGAGGAAAGTGGAAGGGGGCGGATATATACGGCAAATCCGGGGGTCCGGTGATCGGCTTTATTTTGGGCACCGGATTCAATATCGCCTATCCGGAGAAAAACATCCCCAAGATAGGGTTTGCTTCGGAAACTTCCCCCCAGATCGTGGTATGCGAGGCCGGAAACTTTCATCCCCGGTATCTGGGCATTTTGGACCGGGAGTACGATGCCACCACTAAAAACCCCGGGGTATACACCCTGGAAAAGACAAGCGCCGGGGCGTATCTGGGCCCCCTGACCCACCACATCCTGAAACAGGCGATACGGGACGGGGTGTTGAAGTTTAGAAAGTCCGGGGAATTCCTTTCCTGGCCGGCTCTGCAAACCAAGGATTTAAACGCCTTTATGCACACGCCCCTTGCCGGAGAGGGACCCCTGGGGGAACTTTTCGGTCCCGATGAGGAGGATGCGCTGGCGTCCCTGGTGTATCTTACTGCCATCATAACCGAACGGGCGGCGCTCTTTTCCGCTGCCGCGGTGGCCGCCGCGGTGGAACGGACCGGCGCGGGCTACGATCCCTTTGTCCCGGTCCGCATTGCCGTGGAGGGGACCACCTATGTGATCTACAAGGGGATGCGGGAAGCCCTGGAATCCTATCTCCATACCCTGTTGTTTTCCCTCATGCCCCGATCCTACGTGATCACTCCGGTAGAACAGGCCTCGCTTTTCGGCGCGGCGGTGGCGGCTTTGCATTAACCCGGGGGCTGATAAACAAGGGCCGGTGAAATTCATGGTTTTTTCGTAAAGTTCGGGGAGCCTGCGGTTAAAACGCCGGGTTAAAGAACCGGAGTATCCTGAGGAACAGACCGGTCTTTGGCGGCGGGGGGATGTTCCCGGGGAAAAGGTGGTGCAGTTCCGGGGCGGTTTGAAGGCTTGTGCCGTCCCTGTCCGGGACACGCAGGTCCAGGAGGCGGTTTATCTCATGGAGTTCCGGCCGGAACTCAAAGTGCATGTTATCGTAAAGCGCCCATTTACCTCCCCAGGTAAAGCCTTCGCTTTCAAAGATCCGGATCACCTCCTCCGGGGGCTGCCACCGCCTTTCCAGGGGGACAAGCATCCAATCTTCATTCCGCTCCCGTTCCCATTGCCAATATATGGCCTTGTTCCCCAGCCGTTTGGGCTGGATATCCACCGCCAGCCCCCAGCTATGGTAGCTCCGCCGCTGGGTTCCCTGTATTTCCCGCCAGTTATAGGCGCCCAGGTAAGAAATGGAGTCTATAAAGGCCGCCATTTCCCCGTTCCCGGCGGCGGCTTTCCGGATACGCTGCTCTACCCGGCTCAGGGGCTCCACGATAAGGCCGTGGACGGTGACGTTATGCCCTAAGAAGCTGATCTTTTTCAGATTCCGTTCCACTTCCCCCCGGGTTAGACCCCCGTAAAGGGCGGCCTCGAAGAGGTTGTTGTGATCCATCCGGTTGAACCGGACCTCGGCGCTGCTCTGCAAACGGATCCGTTCCACCTGCTCCGGAGAAACCCCCCCGGGGTCAGGAACCTCCGCCGGATACCGGTAATACCCGTGGGGGCCGTAGGATTCCCACTTATCCCGCAGAGAGGAGGGGAGCAGCCGTCCCTGGGCCCAATAAAAGGTTTCGCCCCCTACCGTAATGGTCCCATCTTCCCCCGACCAGGCTACGGCGCTTACCCGCTCCGGGTAGGCATGGAGGTAAGCATAGAGGACCAGTTCTCCGGTAATTTCCTGGGGAAAACCCCAAAAAAGGGGGAAGAAAAAGAACAAACCCAGGAATACATAAACATTTCGGGCGAATTGAGCAGGCATCATGGTGCTTTCCCCCTCGTATCCGAACGGATGTCATTCGACGGGAGCCCGTTTCAAGACCCAGGCAGGTTTTGAAACAGTCCCGCCGGACGCTTCCCAAAGCCTCCTTGAATTTGGAGATGGCTCAAACCAGATGGTATTACGGATTGCGTGTCAAAGGAAAGGGGCCCGCATCAGGGAACAGCAATGCTCAGTATAAAAATTCCAAAATGAAAAGACGCCTCAAGAATATGTTGGGGGTCCTGGCAGCTGGAAAAAAAGCGGCTCCCCCGGAGGGTCCCCCTCTGTTTTTCCACTGCCACCCCACGCCACATTTTTCAGGCGTCTTTTCATCCCCAAAAAATTGAAATTTGCCGCTAAAAAAGGGTGAACTATGGGAAAAATGGTCAAATTGTTGCCGGTAGCGCGGTACCACTACCATAATGGAACCACACAATTTGAGCATTTTTAGGTTGAACAGTTTTTTTTAAACTTGAGCATTGTTGATCAGGGAAAAAGCATTTACGTCTATTCGGCCCAAAAAGAGATCGCGCCGTAATAAACGATATGCCCCCCGTTTTCCCGGGCTATCACCGGACGCGCCGGCAGCATCGAAACCTGGGTGCCATCCAGCAGGCCGCTTTGGAGGATCACCACCGCCAGCACCCCCCCGCAGGCGCTGAGGCTCCGATCATAAATTTCCGCGCCCAGCGTTTTTTGGTCCTTTTCCCGCAGCAACCGTATAAATTCCTCCGCCTGGGTGAGGGCGTTTTTTTCATCCTGGTTCTTTGAGAGCCCCGTGGAGACCACGAGGAGGGTGTTGTCCATGATGGGGCCCAGCACGATCCACAGGGCCCGGGCCAGGGCGGAGAGCCGGGAGGGCGTGATGCCGCCGACCAGGATCGGGACAATGGAAACCTGGGGGAAACAAAACTTAACAAAGGGCAGCAGTACCTCCACCGAATGTTCCTTCAGGTGGGGGATGTCGTTTATCTCAAAATAGGTGCTGCAGGATGCCAGTTCCTCGCTCAGCTTCAAATCCACCGGAAGCCTGCCCAGGGGGGTTTTAAAAAAGACCGAATCGGAAAGGAAAACCCCCTCCTCATCCCTGGCATGAATGGGGCCCAGGATTACCACCCGGGTGATGTCCCTGTTTTTGCGGTTCTCCGGTTCCGAACCCGCGGAAAATGCCGCCGCCGCAACCTGTCCCGATAAGTCCCAGGCGCCGTGGGGGGCCACGATGGCCAGGGCGTTAGTGCCGGTTCCCTTTTTTAACCCAAAGGAGCGAAGCTGGTTTTCGGCAGCCTCCCGGTCGTCGGGATAAAACAAACCCGCCACGACCGATGAGCGGATTTTTCCCCTGGAGGAGGTCCAAATTTTCCCCATCATTAAAGTATAGGGCGGCGCCAATCGCCGTGCAAGTCCGCGCGTGTAATTTTACATTTAACGCTAGAGCAGTATGGATTTTTTAGGCAAATTCAAGGCCTTTTCCCCACATTTAGTGCTAAATGTAAAATTGCTGGGCGCGTGTCGCGGAGCCTTGCCTAGCACCCGCCCTCCGGGTTACACTTAACTCCTATGGATAAGTTAATCATCAAGGGCGCTCGGGAGCACAATTTAAAAAATATCGATCTGGAACTTCCCCGGGATAAGTTAATCGTCATATCGGGCCTCTCAGGATCGGGGAAGAGTTCCCTGGCCTTTGACACGATTTTTGCCGAGGGACAGCGGCGCTACGTGGAGAGCCTTTCCGCTTATGCCCGGCAGTTTCTGGGACGGATGGATAAGCCGGATCTGGATTATATCGAAGGGCTTTCCCCGGCCATATCCATAGAGCAGAAAACCACCCACCGGAATCCCCGGTCCATCGTGGGGACGGTTACGGAAATTTACGATTATTACCGCCTCCTCTACGCCCGGATAGGCATCCCCCACTGCCCGGTCTGCGGCAGGGAGATCCGGGAACAGCCGGTGGATTCGATTATCGACACCATATTGGAAAAAGGAACCGGGGACCGGGTGCAGCTCCTCGCTCCGGTGATCCGGGGCAAGAAGGGGGAACATCAAAAGATCCTCGACGACGCCAAAAAAGCGGGCTTTGTCCGGGCCCGGATAGACGGGGTTCCGGTGAGCCTGGACGAAGACATAAAACTGGACAAGCAAAAAAAGCACACCATAGAGATCATCGTGGACCGGCTGGTAATCGGGCCGGAGGTCCGTTCCCGCCTTGCCGAATCGGTGGAAACCTGCCTCCAAACCGCCGACGGGATCATGCTGGCGGTGGTTCAGAAAGCCGCCGGCTCGAATGAGGGGGGGGGCGCCGAATACTTTTTTTCCCAGAAGAACGCCTGTCCCGACTGCGGGATCTCGATCCCCGAATTGCAGCCCCGGCTTTTTTCGTTTAACAATCCCCTGGGGGCCTGCCCCGGCTGTTCCGGCCTGGGGGCAAAACTTGAGTTTGATCCCGGCCTGGTGATCCCCAACCCTTCCCTCTCTTTTAATGAGGGGGGCTGCGTCCCCTATAACCCGGACAGTGCCTGGCACCGCAGCCGGTTTGAAAGCCTCGCCCGGCACTTCAAGTTCAGCCTGGATACCCCCTTTAAGGACCTCCCCAAAAAAGCCCTGAACGCGATCCTCTACGGCAGCGGGGAGAGCATCGACGTCCATTATGAAAGCAGGGATAAAACCGGTTATTTCGATTACAACACCCGTTTCCCCGGGGTGCTGGAGGACCTCAAGCGGCGGTACCTGGAAACCCAGTCTTCGGGGATCAAGGAATGGCTGGAAAAGTTTATGAGCCAGAAGCCCTGCGAGGACTGCGGGGGAAAGCGGCTTAAACCGGAAGTCCTGGGGGTTACCGTGGGGGGGAAAAACATCTGGGAACTCACCAGCCTTTCGGTAACGGATTCCCTTAAATTTTTTGACCATATCAAATTGAACAAAAGCGAGAAAAAAATAGCCCACCAGATATTAAAGGAGATCAACGCCCGGCTGGGGTTTATGAAAAACGTGGGACTGGATTACCTGACCCTGGAACGAAAGGCCGCGACCCTCTCCGGCGGGGAGGCCCAGCGGATACGCCTCGCCACCCAGATAGGCTCAAGCCTGGTGGGGGTTCTCTACATCCTGGACGAGCCCTCCATCGGCCTCCATCAGCGGGACAACCAGCGGCTCATCGACACCCTGCTCTACCTCCGCAATCTGGGGAACACCCTCATCGTGGTGGAGCACGACGAGCAGACCCTCCGTACCGCGGATTATATCGTAGACTTAGGCCCCGGCGCGGGGGTCCATGGGGGGAAGGTGGTGGCTCAGGGCGCTCCCCGGGAAGTGATGCGGGTTTCCGAAAGCCTTACCGGCCGGTATTTGGCGGGGACCCTTTTTATGGAGATCCCCCGGCAGCGGCGGGAGGGTAACGGCCGGCTGATCCGCCTCCGGGGGGTATCGGAACATAACCTCAAGGGTATTGACGTGGATATCCCCTTGGGGGTTTTTACCTGCATCACCGGGGTGTCCGGGTCCGGCAAATCGACCCTGCTCTCGGACGTCCTCTATCCGGCGTTGCTCAACCGTATATACCGGACCAACCACACCGAGGGGGCCTACGACTCCATAGAGGGGGCGGACTTTATCGACAAGGTGATCGATATCGACCAAAGCCCCATCGGCAGGACCCCCCGGTCCAACCCCGCCACTTACGTGGGGGTTTTTTCCGGCATCCGGGACCTTTTTGCCAGCCTCCCCGAGGCCAAGATGCGGGGGTATAAGCCGGGACGGTTCTCCTTTAATGTCCGGGGGGGGCGGTGCGAAAACTGCCAGGGGGACGGGACCATCAGGATCGAGATGAACTTCCTCCCCGACGTGTACATCACCTGCGACGTATGCCGGGGCCGGCGCTTCAACAAGGAAACCCTGGAGATCCGCTATAAGGGAAAAAATATCGCCGATGTCCTGGACATGACCATTGAGGAAGCGGCGGAGTTTTTTTCCTATATTCCCCACATCGCCCGGAAGATGGAAACCCTCCTCTCGGTGGGGCTGGGTTATGTTAAACTCGGCCAGTCCGCCCTGACCCTTTCTGGCGGCGAGGCCCAGCGGGTCAAACTTGCCCTGGAACTGTCCAAACGTTCCACCGGCAAGACCCTCTACATCCTGGACGAGCCCACCACCGGCCTCCACTTCGCCGACGTAAAGCAGCTCATGGAGGTGATCCGGCGCCTGGTGGAACAGGGCAACACGGTGGTTATGATAGAACATAACCTGGACGTACTCCTTCAGGCGGACTATCTCATCGATCTGGGGCCCGAGGGGGGGGATCGGGGGGGGGAGATCGTGGCAACCGGGACCCCGGAAGCGGTGTCCGCCTGTCCCCAGTCCTATACGGGGATCTACCTTAAAGAATCACTGAAGCGAAAAGGCCTCCGTACCGCCCCGGGGACGGGGGGTAAATCCGGTCGTCAAGGGTTGGACAAGGGGCTATGAAAAAAAACTTCCTTTGGTTTTTGAAGCTTTTTTTCCTTATTATCGGCCTGGGTTTATGGATGCCCGCCGGGGCCCAGGATCAGCCAAACACCGGGGATGCCCCTGAAACGGGCCTTGCGGGGACGGAAGATACCGGAGGGGAAGGGGAGGCCGGGGAGGAAGCTGAAGAAGTGTCCCCGGAAGACAAGATCCTGGAGTTGGATATAAAAACCTCTTCTCTTACGGAGCTGGCGGTCTGGTGCCGGAGCCTGGGATTAAGCGATGGGGGAAGCCGGGAGGAACTGGCCAACCGGCTGCGGGGGTATTACCAGCTGGCTCCCCCGGTTTCCGATCCGGAAGAGGCCGGTAAGCGGACGATTATTATCGAATCCGCCAGAAGCAGCGAATACTTTACCCTGGAATCCGTGGATGAGGATTACGCCCGCCTCCGGGGCGATGTGGTCTTGCGGCTCCATGAAGGGGACGCGGTCCACCGGATCAAAGCCTGGGAGATCCTCTTTAACCGTACCCGGAATATCCTCACCGCCACCGGGGGGGTGGAGTATGTAAAAGAAGAAGGGGATACCCGGGAGACCTTCAAGGGTGAATCCATAACCGTCAATATTGACGATTGGAACAGTATTTCTTTAAACGGCATGACCGAACGTTCCATGTCGGAGGATGATACCGTTTTTCGTTTTGCCGGGGAAGTTATTTCCCGGAATGATCAGGATGTGACCGTTCTAACCAACGCCGACGTATCCAACGCCTCCAACGCCGAAGCTTTTTGGTCTATCCACGCTTCCCGGCTGTGGCTCCTGCCCGGCTCCGATTGGGCGGTTCTTAACGCCGTGCTCAAAGTAGGGGAAATTCCCGTTTTTTATTTACCTTTTTTTTTATATCCCTCGGACGAGTTGATTTTCCATCCGGTCGTAGGCTACCGTACCCGGGAAGGAACCTTTTTCCAGACCACCACCTATATTTTAGGCCGGCCCAAAGCGGATTCCTCGGCGGAAAGCTCCCTGACCAAGATTATGGGGGGAGGGCCCGATATGGAGCGGACCCGGGAAGGGATTTTTCTGCGGAGTACGGGCCGCAAATCAACGGATCCCAATGACACCAGGTTATCCATTCTCCTGGATGGTTACGCAAACCTGGGGTTTTATCTGGGGACAGAGCTGGCGCTGCCCTCCAAGGGTGTTTTTGGCCCTTCGGAACTTTCCTTTGGATTAGGGTTCACCCGGACTATATATCAACACAGCGGGGGTTATTCTCCGTTTGAAAACGCCGAAGGGAAGAGCGAGTGGAATTCCTCCCAGTTGTTTTCATTTACCCTGCCGTATATGCGCTACCGCTTGAATACCAAGGGTTCTTTATCGGGAAAATGGGGAAACATGAATTGGAGTTTTCCTTTTTATTCCGATCCCTTTGTGGATCTGGATTTTTTAAACCGTTCCGAAAGATTGGACTGGGTCAAGATGCTCCGGGGGGAGGATGATACCGATGATACGGCGAAAGACCCCCTCGGTTCCTATGAATGGAGGCTCTCCGGGTCCGCTTCCCCCTCCCTGCCCGGTTTGGCCCCCTATCTTTCGAATCTGTCTATTTCCAGCCTGACCAGCGCCATTTCTTTTGAAACCAAGAACCCCACTCCCTCCCTGCCCGTTAACAAGCTTTCTCCGGAGCGGACCTTTTTCTACCCGAATAAATTCACCATCTTTTCTATCAGCACCTCCGTTTCAGGGACCCCCCTGACCCTGGGATATACCCCCTCGGCCATAAAAACCCAGCCCGCGGCTTCCGGGGAGGCGCCTCCCCAGGATGATGATCCCCTGGCCGCTCTCGGCGCCCCCCGATCCCCCTGGGAAACGGTTACGGATGAAGCAGCCGGCGGGAATTCTTCGGATCCCCTGCGGCCGCCGGTTCTGACCCAGCAATTCGATCTGCTCACAAGCGGCGGAGGCCAATTTACCTTGGACTACTTTTTTAATCCCGCGGGCGTCGTGGAACTTCAATTCGATAATTCCCAATGGCCCGCCGCGGATCAGGTTGATTGGAACGATATATCTTCGATATTGAGCAGTTTCAGGACCGACGGAAGCTTTACGTTTACCTACAAGGAACCGGTAACCGCCTTATACACCACGTCCCTGCGCTTTTTCGGTTCCGCTTCATGGCAGGATTACCCTTATTTAGAATTAAGCAGCACATCGGCTTCTGACCAGGCCCGGGCCCGGGCATATGGCGCCACATCCTTTAGTACCTCTTCGGAATTTATTACCACGATAAAACCCCTGTATCAAAATGCCATATGGGGGAATTCCAATATACAATATACCCTGCGGGGGCTCATCGCCAAATCTTCTTTTGTAGGAACCGGTCAGGACCCGGACTGGGACATATTATACGGTAAATGGGATAATACGAACATAGAGATCCACCGGCTTGCCGCTAATTTCGCCGCCTCGGTGAGGGACAAAAACCAAACCCTCTCCCTTACCACGGAACTGCCCCCCAAGGATTCGGCCATATCCGAAGACGCCTCCTTAAGGATTTGGCTGACCGAGACCAATGTCCGCAGTAAAATCAACGATCCCTTTGACAGCGACCGGACCTGGGACCCCGTGTATGTTACCGAAACCCTCCGGTTCGGTACGAACATGTATTTACAGCAGAGTATCGTATATACCCCCGCGATTGAGGATTTTTCCAATCTTACCACTTCCCTGGTGTGGAAGGGGCTTTCGGCGTCCTTTACCGCCGTCCATTCCCGGACCTATGAATTAATAACTTCCGGTTCCTCCTCGGGCGGCTGGCAGCAAACCTCGGATCCGGAAAAACTCAACATGAAGGAGTTTAAGATCGGGTATGTGGGGGAATTTAAACGGACATCCCTGTGGCAGGATCGGCTCTCCATCGGGTTACGGCTAAATACCGGCCTTACCTTTGATCTCCAGCGGTATACCTATTCTAAATTTACCTTTTCATTGGGATTTACCCTGGGGGTCACCAATTTTCTTGATCTGAGCCTGGAGACGACATCGGAAAACGCCGTTGTTTTCCGGTATTTTCAAGACCTTTCCTTTGTCAATTTTTCGGTCAATTTACCGGGAGAGAAAAATGTGTTTGTGGATCTGTTGAATTCCTTCAGGTTTGACAACGAAGAACTCAGGAAATCTTCGGGATTTAAATTAAAATCGATAAAACTCACCGCCATTCACCATTTGGGGGATTGGAACGCACGGCTGGGACTAACCATGATCCCTTATCTGGATAGTACCGGGACAAATCCGGTGTATAAAATGAACCCGGAAATTTCTTTCCTGGTCCAGTGGGTGCCGGTAACGGAAATAAAATCCGAGATTCTCCTTGATAAGGATAAATTTACAACCCGGTAAGACCTCCTTGACAATGGGCCTTCTTTTTCCCATTATCAACAAAATATGGGTGATTATCGGCTGACACGGTCCTATTTGGAAAGTTTGACTACCGCCGAGCTGGTAAAGCTGGCGGATAGTTACGGGGTGGATATTCCCCCGGACACGGAACGGATTTTTATCATAGAAGAATTACTGGAGTTGGAGGGTGGTGAGGATATAGACGGTTCCGGGCGGGAAAGCGCAATTCCGCTCAGGGAGATGGATATGTTGGAGCCGGTTCCGGTCCCTAAACAGTACAATATTACGTATATTGAGGTGCTGCTTCGGGATCCCCTGTGGGTTTACACTTTTTGGGAAATCAAGAATCATGATAAGGACATCCACGAACGGGCCGATGATTTTGAGGGGTATCATTTGAAAGTAGTTCCCCAGACCGATAAAAAACGACCGATTTTTAATCCTGAAGATTCTTTTGTCATCCCCGTAGGAATCGGGGACTCCGCCTGGTATATTGGATTCCCCCCTGGGGGGGGGCGCTTTCGGGTTGAACTTAATGTCGCCCGGGGGGGGGAGGAAATAACTTTGGCCGTGTCCCGGCCCTTTAAACTGCCGAAACTGCTCGGTCTTTCGGAATGGAAAAACGTCCCGGAGCCGCTGATACACTTATCAGGAATTGATGAACTTCAGATCCTCCGCAACACCGATCGTTTGTCCCGTATTCATCACAGCGGCACTATCTAAAGGCGCGGATTATGAATAAACGCCATATTGTTTCTATGGTATTGAATATGCATATGCCCTTTGTCCACCCCTCCGGCCCGCCCTGGTTAATAGAAGAACGTCCGTTTTTTGAAGTCCTTTCCGAAACCTGTCTTCCCTTGCTGGAAACCCTTGACCGCCTGGATGCGGATCATGTTCCCTTCCGGCTGGCCCTTTCCCTTTCTCCGCCCCTTTGCCATATGTTAAGTGATGAGTCGTTGATCCAAAAATATTTGGAATTTACCGACCGGCAGATTGAATTCGGCTTTCGGGAAATCAAGCGGACCGAGGGGGATCCCGCGATGCAGCGCCTTTCCCGGTTTTTTTACGACCAGGCGGTGGACAGGCGGATCCTTTTTACCGAACGCTACGAGGGGAACATCCTTAAAATTTTTGGTTATTATCAAAAAAAGGGAAAGGTGGAGCTGTTAACCACCGCCGCCACCTATGCCTTCCTGCCTTTTTATACCAATTATGCCGAAGCGGTTCAGGCCCAGTTTGAGGTGGCCCTTGCCTCCCACCGCCGGTTTTTCGATATTAATCCCCAGGGGTTCTGGCTTCCGGAACTCGGCTGGAGCGATGCGTTGGATAAACAGATCCGATCCTATGGATTTAGCTATACCGTCATTGACGCCCATGCGCTTTTTTTGGGGAGCCCGCCGCCGGTCCGGGGGACTTTTTATCCGGCCAAAACCCCCGCGGGAATTCTGCTCTTATCCCGGGACCATTACGCCGCCCGGGACCTTGCGGAACCGGACACGGGTTTTCTCTTTGAACCCCTCTATCAGAATTGCCGGGATGATGTGGGCTATGAGCTTCCCGCGGATGCGCTCAAGCCCTTTCTGGGTCCCGGTGGGGTTCGTGCCCGGACGGGGTTTAAGTACCGGAGCCAGGGAAATCCCCGGCTGCCGGCGGCCGCCCCCAGGCTCCTCTACGATCCCCAAGCGGCCCTGGACAAGGCCCGGGAACATGCCCGGGTGTTCCTGGAAAACCGCATCTCCCGGTTTAAAAAGGTCGAGGAATATATGGACGAGACCGCCATAAGTCTTTGCGCCTATGACGCTGATACCTTTGGGCGCCGCTGGTATGAGGGGCCGCGGTTTATTGAGGCCCTATTCCGGGAGGGGGCCCAAAGAGAGGAGATTCAATTTATGAATCCCGCGGAGTACCTGTATAAACAGCCCCCCGGTTCTTATGCCCCGGTGGTCCCGGAATTTTCTTCCTGGGGGGTCAACGGATACGCCGAAATGTGGCTGGACGCCGCCAACGATTGGATCTACCGTCACGTGATCCGTTCCCTGGAGCGGATGATAGAATTGGCCGAGCGTTTTGTCGATGATACGGGGCTCAAGGAACGGGCGCTGAACCAGGCCGCCCGGGAGATCCTCCTGGCCCAGGCTTCCGACTGGGCGAAGATGCTCTATAAGGGAGAATCCCCTGAATACGCCCGGAGCCAAATTGAAGGGGCCCTGCGGAATTTTACTACCATCTATGAATCCCTGGGAAGCAACTATATCAGTACCGAATGGCTGACCAGCCTGGAACGGCAGCATAATATTTTTCCCGCCATTAACTACCGGGTTTTTCGGCGCAAACATTAGGCGTACCGGCATGGCATCCCGGCCGGTTCCTGAATAAATCTTACCATTTTCCGTCAACAAACCGGTGGTCATAATTTAGATATTTCCCCCTTGTGCCGATAATAAAAAGAGGCGTTTTCAAAGCCGGCCAGGTTTTGGAAACGCCTCAAAAGGGTATACCTGAAAATGATCGGCCCCTATCGGTGGAAAAAGCCTCTTTTCTTACTTTTAATGGTTGTTTTATTCCTCAAAGCGGCCATTCCCCTTGTCCATGCCCATGGACAGGAGGATAAAGATCCGTCCTCCGCCGGGCTTCAGGAACAGGGGGACCGGCCTGAAAACGCGGCGGATTCCGCCGCCGGCGATGATACCCCGCCGGCCTTTCCCCCGCAATCTCAGCCTGTCCCTTCAGACCCTGACCGGCTCAAACCGCCTCAAGGCGCCCCTATTGAACAGCAGGACGAAGCCCTGGTTCCGGATGCCGGGGAATTTAATCCTCCCCTTGCCCCGCATAACGGCATCGTCCAAGCCGGGCCGGAGCGTGAGAACTTCCTCCGGGAAGTCCGGGAAACCTATTTCAGCGGTAATTTTGACGAGGCCGAAGAGCTGCTGGCCCGGTACGGGATTACCGGTAACCGGGGGAATCCCGAAATTATCTATTGGTTGACCCTGGTCCGGGGGGCCCGGGCCCTCAGGTCCGGCAGGATTATTCCTATCACCGCCCCCCTTTACGCGGAAATGAGCCAGCTTTTGAGCGACGCGAAAAAATCCTACGACGAAGGGCTCCTTTTCATTACTACGAACCAGCGGAACGCGGCGCTTACCAAATTGACCGAAGCCCGGCAAAAAACTCAGCAGGTACGGCTATTATTCCCGGTTAACGAGGAAGCGGATTTTTTGGAACTCCGGATTGATCAGATCGCGGATCCTTCCACTTTTAACCGATCCTTCCGGCGCCGCCTGGACAAAGCGCTGGCCGGCATCAGGAATCGGTCCCTAGAGGCCTTTGCGGACCTCCAAAACCTTGCCCGCATCAATCCCCAGTATCCGGGTATGGGGGAGATCCTGGAACAGGCGGAACTTGATATGGGCTATCGGCCGCCTCCCCCGAATCCTCAGGACCTGGCCCAATCCGATGAGCTCACCGCCATGGCGCAGAATATGGTTTATCCCAAGGACCGGAATCTGTACCCCTTTGCTCTGGAACTGTTGAACCAGGCCCTGCAGCTCAACCCCCATAATGACCAGGCCATGGCCATAAAGGACCAGATCCAAACCAGTATAGGGGGAGCGGAAACCATAGTCCTGGACGCCGCCGCCGAAGCGGATTATCAACGGGCGGTCCGGGCATTACAGCAGGGTAATCCCATCACCGCCCTATCCATCCTCCGGCAGCTTTTACAAAACCCCCGCTACCGTAATTCAGCCAAGATTATCGCGTTACAGCGCAGGATCGAGTCGGCATTATGATGGAAGGGGCCGGCATAATGAATCTCCCATCCATCAAAGATACCGGCAGGCAAGGGACCCATGGTTTCCCCCTTTGCTTCGGCTTTGCGCCCGGGCGCCTGTTCGTTATGGGAAGGCGGCTTTTCTCTCTGGCGGTTCTCATGACCGGCCTCCTTTTTTTGTTTCCGGGTCTCTACGCCCTTTCGGATTTCTATTGGGAGGACCCGGAGGTCTTTTCTCCGGGGAAGGGTCGTTTCCCTGTGGCGGCTTCTAACGGCGAGCTTTCTATGGTGGCATGGCAGGAAACCCAGGATGTTTCCGGTTCCGGTACTGCCGGGGACGGCCTTATCACCGTCTCCCTGGCGGTTAAGGCTCCCGGCGGGACCTGGCGGTTTCACCCCGCCGTGGGGGGCCCCTATGTCTATGGGGGGGCCGAACCGGCTGTTTTAAGCGCCGCCATGGACCCCGGGGGCCGGATTCTCCTCGCGGCGGCGGTTTCTTCCACTGAAACGGAACTGCTTGTTTCCGATGATCGGGGAGAGACCTTTCGCAAGGTCCGTCTTAACTTCGGTTCCGAAACTTCCCTTGCCCCCCGGATCTTTTCCCGGGCCGGCGGGGGGTATTACCTCTTTATCAGCCGCGGGACAGGGTATTCCCTGGATCTGTATTACGCCCGGTCCGAGGACGGATTTTCCTGGTCTTCCTTTATGCCCCTGGTTCGGGATCCTTCCCTGACCTTCAATTTTCTTCCCGCCCTGACCTCCATAAATGGTACCGATTATGTGGTTTTTCAGTCCCTGGCGGGGGGGGAGGATAATCCCGCTTTTCAGCTGTTTATTACCGCCAGCTCCAACGGCGGGCTAACCTGGACCCCTCCCCGGCGGATCACCCGGTTCCAGACCCCCGGCCAGGATTCCGCCTCCCCGGACCGTTATGACAACCAGCGGCCCTTTCTGCTGGCTTGGAAAAACCGGCTCTACGTGGTATGGGAACGCCGGTATGCCGCCGGGCCCCCCCAGATCTACGGCGCCTTTGTTCGGGAAGACGGCAGCGTCGAAGGGATAGCCGACAGGATAAACACCGGCGAAGCCTACGGTAATAACCCCATAGCTTTCTTGTATGAAGGGGAAATTACCGTCCTCTGGTTTGATAATCGCCGGGGGAATAACCAGGTATTCCTGGCCCAAAAATCGGGAACCGCCTGGCAAAATCATGAGCTTTCCGGCGCCGCCGGCCGGGACGCGATCTTCGCCCGTCCGGTGATGGATAGGGACGGGCTCTCCCTGTTTTGGCAGGGGACATTCCGGGGGACGGACCGGATATATGCCCGGTTTTCCGACCGGTCCGTTACCCCTCCCCGGCTTAGGTCTGAAAATTTTACCCCGGGCGAACCGGCCCGGGGAAGCCGGGTACGGATCTCCTGGAATATTCCCGCTGATCCTTCGGGGATCCGGGGATTTTCCTATGTCTGGAGCCGTTCTCCCGAAACAGACCCCCCAAAACAGATTCGGCTCCCCGCCGATTCAGAGCTGTTGGTGGAGGAAAACGCCGACGGGGACGGAACCTGGTATTTTGCCTTGATTGCCCAGGATTACGCGGGCAACTGGTCCACCCCGGTCAGGCTGGAATACATCCGGGATACCACCCCTCCGCCGGCGGTGAACATTATCGAACCTCCGGCGGATGACCAGGGATATCTGGTCTCCAATACCTTTTCCCTGGGATGGTCTCCGCCCCCGGTACCGGATATCGCGGGGTATACATGGAAACTGGAGTACCTCGGCCCGGCGGGCCCCTTGGGTTCCCTTGGACGGGAAGAATTTTTGTCCGCCGCCCAAAAGCGGTTTCCCCCGGCCTCCCCGCCCTCCCTGAGGATGCTCGGAAGGGCCCGGTCGGTTTCCTACACCAATCAGGATAACGGCATATGGAGCTTTACCCTGGCCGCGGTGGATACGGCGGGAAACATCGGCGAACCCTCCCGGATCTTTTTGAGAACCGATAAATATGTCCCCCATACGTATATAAGTTATGTGGATACCCGCCAGGACGATCAGGGGGTGCTTTCCCTGAGGATCCTCGGACGGGGATTTACCGAAAACGGCGCCGCAGGACGGGTGTTTCTGGATATGGACGGGTTTCCTCCCTATGACCGGGAATTCCGGTTTGACCGGGGGGAATTTCAAATTCGGTCGGACCGGGAGATTATTCTGGAAGGTATTGATGATATCGTAGCGGGCCGTTACCGTATCGGGGTGGAACATCCGCTCCGGGGGCTTTACCTGACCGATCCCTTGGTTTCGGTGGATGAGATCGGTACCGTCAAATACGGGGATTATTCCCTGGTTTGGCAGCCCTCCTGGGGGATTTCGAGGGAACGCCGGTGGGTGTTCAACATGATCCTGCCGCTGATCATGGTGATAATGGTATTCTGCGGTATAGGATCCGTCAATTCGGTCCGGGGTATCGGCGCGGTTATGGCGGACAACGCCGCCGTACAGGTTGAGGCGGCCGCCCTCATGACAGGAGATCTTATGCCTATGGAAAAGAAAAAACACATGAAAAAAATCAGCCGCCGGGGGATGGGGCTGCGTTTGAAACTCGCTTCATACACCACAACCCTGGTCCTCCTGGTGGTGTTGATCGTTTCAGCCCCCCTTTACTATATGATGACCAGGATCCAGGAGGCGACCCTGCTCCGGGGGCTTTGGAACCGGTCCGCCGTGCTTTTGGAGGGCCTCGCCTCCGGGGTCAGGCTCTTCCTCCCCGCGGCGGACGTGCTGGAATTGGGTTTCCTCCCGGACCAATCCGCGGCCATCCCTGAGGCGGCCTATGTAACCATCACCGGCTTTGGTTCGGCCTCCACCATATTTGACGACTATGTCTGGGCCACCAACGATCCGCATATCCTTTCCAAGATAGACACCGTTACCTTTGAGCCCGGCGTCTCCCGGCTGCAGGATGCCCTTTCTCCCCGCCTGGAGGGGATCGTCCGGGAATTAGACGGGCGGGCCCGGGAAGAAGTGGGGGATCTTACCGCGAGCCTCGCCGCCCTTACCCAGGAAGGAATTTCCCTGGCCCTCAATACCGACACAGCCAGCCGGCGGCGGATGGAAGATATCCAGGTTACCACCCGTTCCCTGGACGCCCGGTTAACCGAAACCCTGGCCGAAATAAGCCGGGAGATAGGCTCCGAGCCGGAGTTCTCCACCGAATATTTTACGGCAGCCGGCAGCCGCCGGTTTATCTTGTTTAAGCCCGTTATGTACCGTCAGGGTGCGGAAGATACCTATTTCCGGGGCCTCGTCCGGCTGGAAATTTCCATTGATTCAATCATAGCACAGATAGACCAGGAACAGCGGACCCTGCTGGGGATCATCCTGGTGGTGGCGCTCACCGCCTTCCTCATCGGTATCCTGGGGGCATCGATCCTCTCGGTCCTGCTTATCCGCCCTATCAGGAAGCTGCTGAACCATGTGGCGCTCATCCGGGACACGGAGGATAAGACCCGGCTCGCGGGAGTGGACATTCACCTTAGCTCCGGGGACGAGATCGCCCTTTTGGGAAATACCATCAACGATATGACCCACGGCCTGGTACAGGCCGCCCTGGCATCCCATGACCTTTCCATCGGTAAGGAAGTACAGAAAAAGTTCATCCCCCTGGAAACCAACCAGGAGGGGAACAAACTGACCTTTGGCTATAAAGAAACGAAGGATATCAGTTTCTTTGGGTATTATGAGGGGGCCAAGGGGGTTTCGGGGGATTATTTTGACTGCCTGGATCTGGACAGCCGGTATTTTGCCGT
>JAISOO010000055.1 GCA_031275595.1 Spirochaetaceae bacterium
CGAGGAGGAGCGGGGCAAAACCGTCTACGTCTGCCTCCAGTGGCAGAACGAGAAAGGCGAGCGGGGCCGCCCCAGCGAGATACAAAGCGCGGTCATACCGTAAGCAACGTAAAAAGTAATAATGAAAAGTGAATAATGTGAGGCCGCGGGGATTTTTAATCACGGATATGCATGAAGATAAAAAACCACGGAGGCGCGCAAAGGACACGAAGGAAGAAGAAACTTCTTTCCTTTGTGCGCCTTCCGCGCCTTAGTGGTTCCTTGCAAGGTACTAGAAGGTGTAGGTCAATCCCAGTTTGACAAAACTATTGTCCCGGTATTGTCCCAGTTCCCCCCGGCGGTCCCCCGCGAAGATGCCCCCTGAAAATTCCAGAATCACCTCTCCCCTGGTCCAGAAAATGCCGGGCAGGACATAAACATCCCGGTCCTCCAGGCCCCAGATCACCGCAGTTCTCAGTTCCAGTTCATCCCGAAAAAATTTCTTTGAAAGGATCCCGGTCATCCGGGTAACGGTGAGGTTTTTTCCCGCTTCCGTATCCAGGGCCCGGTTACCGGTAACCCGGTCATGCAGGAGCCGGATGGTCTCATTCACCTGGAGGTTGAGGTTTATGCCCCCGATGAGATCCCGGTCAAAGCCCAGGGACCAGGCAAGAAAGGGGTTGTATATCCCCCCGTCCTCCCCGGAAAGGTCCTGGGTAATATGGGCGGCAAATTCCGCCCGGAGGTTAAAGCCCCCCAGCACCCGGGCATAATCCATGCCGATCTGGTGGTAGGAATTATAGGCAATCCGGACGATCCCCGGAAAGGATACATACACCGCGGGCTGGGGGAGCCTGCCGTAATAATACTGGAAGCCCAGATCGGACGAACCCCAGGTGGTGGAAAACCGGAGCCCTCCCTGGGCATACTCCAGGGAAGTGGTGTCGGCAGAGGAGAAGTTGAAAGGCAGTTCATTGACCCGGGAGGGGGTCCAGCGCCCGGTGGTGTCGAAACGGTGGCCTTCAAACCAGGGGACAAAAACAGCCTCCAGCGCTGAAAAATTGCCGAATCCGTAGGAGAGGCGGACCAGGGGCCGGGCTATTTTCCGGCTCTGGATATCGGTCATATCCGTCAGATCCCGGTAATCCAGGGGGTTTACCACGTCCAGGGGGCCCAGGCTGTCCGCCTTGCCCCAGGTGAGTTTCCGCAGGCCCCCTTCGATACTGAAGGAGCCAAAATAAGCCCGGACATAGGCCTCGTCAATTTCAAGCGGGGAGGCGGTCCCGTCAAAGACGGGCCGCAGGTTCAGGTTGATGACCCCGTCGGCGTTGCTCCCGGAAGCGGAGAAGTTGAGTTTCCCGGAAAAGATATTCCCCAGGGTGGTGTAAAAACCGCCTTGGGGCTTAAAATCATGGACATAGCCCACGAGTTCCGCGCCAATCTCGCCCCCGATGCGGATTCCTGATACGAGGGAACCTAACGGAGCCGCCCCCGGAGGTTCCCCTTCCCCGTCAAAGCCGAAACCGAAATCGTCCTGGGCCCCCAACGGTCCGAGGAGGATGCCCAAAAGCGCCCCGAAAAAGAGTGCCCGTTTCAGCATACCGGGGGTGGAAAAGCCCGCCGCGGATGTAAATGAAAAAACGGGCCGCCGGCCGCCTTTTCCCGGTTTTTGGGGGGAGCCCAAACAAGCAGCCTTCCTTTTCATCGGGGCCTCCCTGTTTCAAGGTACGCGGTGGTAAAGACCCCTTCCGGAATGGGATCGTCGTATTTGAGGATATCCATGGTGATGGTGGTGGTGGTTCCCGCGGCGACGGTGGTCATCCGGGTTACCACCGGGCTTAACCGGCCCTGTATCTCCTTGACCTCCAGGATTTCCACCTGTTTAACCAGGGTCCCCCGGCGGTCATAGAGTTCTATCTTGTAGGCGATACGGGAGGATTTGTCTATCCACTGTACCATTTTGGAATACTGGTAGGACGTATCCTTGGGCGTCGATTCAATCACGAAGCAGGCGCGGCTGTTAAGGTTCTCCTCCCGGAGCAGGGTATGGGTGTCCAATTCCGCGTTGCGGCTCGCGGAAGAGATGTCGTCGTAGGAAAAATCGGTCCCCATAAAGCTGCCCGAGCCTTCGGAGGCGGCGATCCGCCGGACCTTTCCCAGGGCGGGGAGGAAGATCCACCGGTCGTCGGGGTTTCCGGGGTTTTCCATGGTGAGGAACCGGGTGTTGGCCACCGAGGGGGGGCGCTGGAATACGACGATGGTCCTGGAACCCCGGGGGCCGTCCTTGGAATACTGATCCAAAACCCGCTCGCTGGTGGTTCCGTCCTTGGCGGTGATCACCATCCGGGACCGGGAAGAAACCGTATCCGCGGCGATCCGGTCCCGGGAAGAGCGGACTATGGATTGGGCGTCCTGGGCATAGCCCGGCGCCAGGCCGGTAAAAAAGAGTCCCCCCACGAGCAGGGCCTTTTTCAAAAGCCCGCCGGCTTTTGAAAGGCCCCGGTAAAAAGCGGCGAAGAGGCCCTTTTTCCCTTCCAGGCCCCAGGCCGCCTTCCCAAAACGAAGGTTTTGGGAAAATCCAACCGTAAATCCAAGGTTGCTTTCCCAAAAACTGAAGTTTTGGGAAAGCCTCGTGTTTTTTTTCATTTTTTACTCCTTCCCCACAAACTGGGGTTTAATCAGAACAAGCAATACCGGTATCACCGTCAGGCTGACCAACGCGCTGGTTCCCATGGTAAGGGCGATAAGGAGGCCCAGATCCCCCAGCATATTGAACCGGGAAAAGGCAAGGACTCCAAAACCGGCGCCCACCGAGACCGCGTTGATAATGATAGCCTTGCCCGAGGTGGCAAAGGTCCTCCACAAAAAATCGCCCCTCCCGCCGCCGGAGGCGAGGTACTCCCGTTTATAGGCCCCCAGGTAGTGGATGGTATAATCGATCCCTATTCCCACGGAGATGCTGGCCACCATGGTGGTTCCGATGTTCAGTTTTATCCCCAGGAAGCCCATGACCGCAAAATTGATAAGGATCGAAATGGAAAGGGGGGCGATACCGATTAAACCCGCCGCCAGGGACCGGTTGGAGAGGGCTATGATGAGGAACACCATAAAAAGGGAAATAAGCACCGAGGTTAACTGGGATTGCACCACCAGGCGGTTGATGGAACCCTCCACCAGGGCGCTGCCCCCAATGATCACCCGGAGGGTTTCCGGAAAATGGGCCGCCGTATAGTTGTGGATTTCCCCGATGATCCGGTCGGTGTCCTCCTGTCCGGTGGTCCGCATCTGGACCGTGGATTTTATCGCGGTCGGTTCCAGGGGATCATTGGCATAGGTATCGATATTCCCGGAAAGGAGCACCAGATAATTGGACACCAGGACCCCCAGTTCCTCCGGGGAGGTTTTCCCGTACCGTTTTGGATCCCGGGGCACCTCGTAATAGGCGGCCCCTTCGTAATTCACCAGGCGCTGAAATTCCCGGACCAGTTCGTTGGCGTTCATGGACCGGTCCCTGCCGGAACTGGCCGCCGCGTCCAAAAGCGCCGCCAGTTCCTCCAGGGTATAGACCCGCTCCGCCGCGCCGGCGGCTTCCGCCGCTTCCCCAGGGCCCTCGCCGGCAAAGCCGAAGCCGCCGTCAAGGCCCTCAAAGCCAAAGGCCCCCATACCGGTTTCGTCTTGGGAAAAGCCAAAATCCCCGGGGGCTTCGGTGAAAGCCGCCGGAGCCGCTAAACCATCGGGGCTTTCATCAACGTTAAAGACCTGGTTGATCCGTTTGACCAGATCCGTAAAACCCATCACCTTGCCCACCTGGGGAACCCGCTCCTGCAGGTAGCGGTTCAGATCATCCATAAGCCCCAGGGTGCCGGGATGGAGGATGGTTTCCGGGTCATCCGCCTCGACCATGACGCTGACCACCTTGGAGCCGCCGAATTTTTCCCGGATAAACCGATCCGACCGGTAGATATCCGTGGTGGATTTAAAATATTCCACCATCACGTTGTCCACGATTATTCGGGAGAGGCCGTAGAGGGACACCAGGATTACCGCCGCGGTTACGGCAAGGACGGTATATTTTTTCCGCGCCAGGAAAGAAAAGGCGTTGGCGATACCCGTGCTCAAGGAATCGTAACCCTTGTTTTCGATCCGCGCCGGCGAAGCCCCGGAACGGGAGGGCCGGATCGTTTTCGGCCCCCGGATAAGGAGCAGGGAGGGGATCAGGGTTACGGCGACCACAAAGGACGCCAGTACCCCAAAGCTGGAGAAAAGCCCGAATTCCCGAATGGGGACCACCGGGGTAAAACAGCAGGAGGCAAATCCCGCGAAGGTGGTCAGGGCGGCGAGGAAGATGGGTTTACCTATCTGCCGGAGCAGGGAAAAAACAACTTCCCGGTGTTCTTCGGGGCTTATGGCGCCGCCCCTGAGCTGCATGTCCCCGATATAGTGGGTGATCACGTGGATCCCGTAGGCGCTGCCCACCGCCACCAGGATCACGGGCAGGACCGTGGAGATAACCGAAAGTTTGACGTTAAAGAGGGGCATGGCCCCGATGGACCAAATGACGGCGATCAGAACCGTAAGCAGGGGAAGGACCACCGCGCCGATCCGGCGGAAGGAAAAAAACAGGACCAGCAGCACCACGATGATCACCAGGGGAACCAGGAGGATAAGGTCCGCCTGGATCGCCTCGTTCACCGTGGCGCTTAACACGGGGACCCCCGTTACGTACACCTCCGCGGAGCCCGCGAACATTTCCCGGGCCAGGTCCCGGATTGTAATAAAATTCGCCACCACCTCAGGCCGCCCCGCCTCGTCCATGGGGATGTCCAGGGGCACCATGATCTGGGTGGCGGTAAAATCATCGGAAACCAGGGCCCGCTCGTAGAGGTTCCAGGAGAGCAGCCGCCGTTTTAATTCGGCGATCTCCTCCGGCCTTCCGCTGAAATCGTCATCCACCAATTTTTCTACCAGGATGGCGTCGCCGGAACCGGTGATATAATCGGTACTTATGATGGAATTAACGGTATCCACGATGCCGATCTCTTCGATCCGTCCGACATATTCCTTGATTTGGCTTAAAAACTGGGCTTCAAAGATGGTTCCGTATTTCCGTTCCAGGCCCACCAAAATAAACAGGGAACTCCCAAAGGTATCGTCGATGTATTCGGAGGTGATCCGGGCCTGGTCGGTTTTTGGTATAAACCGGAAGTTGTTGTTATCCAATTCCATCCGGGGAAGCTGGAGGACAAAAAACAGGGTTATTATCCCGATTCCCGCCGTAATGAGCCGGGGATGCTTAAAAAATTTTTCCATACCTACCTCTTCCCGGCGGGAGGATTAAACCTCCTCCTTATCGGGTAAACTAAAAAGCGACCGGGGAATTCCTTCCTTGGCGATACCCCGGAGGATAATTTCAAAAATGTTCTTTATTTCGTTAATAACGGAAAGGGCTGTTTGGGAATCCCGGGTTATTTTGGCGGAATTATCCACAATATAAGAAAAAATGGTGATAATAACATGAGAAATGGTCCCCGCGTTAATTGAAGGATCAAAGACCCCCTCGTTTATCCCCTGTTCGGTTATATCTTTGAGCAAAAAATATATATTCGCCGGGGCGTCATCGGTTCCCCGGTTTTCCTCCATGGACAGAAAAGGGAAAGCCGGCGCCAAATACTTCCATATATACATAATCACAAAGATATCTTCGGATTCCCCAAAAAGGGTAACATAACTGGTCCAGAGGGTTTTGAGGGCGTCCAGGGCCGACCCATGGGGCTCAAGCCGGGAACGGACATACCGTATAAAACGGTCGGCGCTTTCCCGGTGGATCTCGTTAAACAAAACCTCTTTGGAGGAAAAATAAAGATACAGGGTGGCCTTGCTCAGTTCCGTTTTTTTGGCGATATCCGCCATACTCACCGCTTCCGCCCCGTGTTTCAGGATAAGTTCTTTGGCGCATCCCATGATCAGGGCCTTCCGCTCCGCCCTTTCCCGATCCTTCCGTTCCTGAATTCCCACACCAGGCTCCTTTGATATGACCGACGGTTATTTTCTATCCCGCCGTATTTTAATGACCGATATAATTATTATAACTTACAGTTATCCATTGTCAAGGGGAGGATTCAAAATTTTGGCTCCTTTTGGGAATTTTTTAGGGGAATTCGGCGCCGGATTACAATTCCGGCAGGATATGATCCCAGACCGCGTAGAGGATGGGCAGCATGGTTTCTTCATCGGAACTAATGGCCGCCACGGCGTCTTCCCGGGGGAGCACCACCACGTATTGGCCGTTCTTGCCGTCGGCCCGGTATGCCCCGTGGCGGCAGTTCCAAAAGCAGTAGCCGTAACCCAGATCATAATCGGCGTCTTTAAAGGTCTTGGTGGTAATATGGGCCCTGGAGGCCGTATCGATCCAGGAGGCGGAGACCAGCTGTTTTCCCTGCCAGTTCCCCCGCTGGAGGAGCAGCTGGCCGAACCGCGCCAGGCTCCCGGTGCTCAGCTCCAGCCCGGTGGCCCCCAGGCTATAGCCGTCGGCGCTTTCTTCCCAGACCGGATCCGGGATGCCCAGGGGCCTAAAGAGCCGGTCCAGCAAGAAATCCCGGACCTTTTGTCCCGTAGCCGCGGTTACCATGGCGGAGGCCAGAAAGGTGGAACCGTTATCATAAACAAACCTGGCGCCGGGGTCGGTGTTTAAGAACTGGGCAAGGGCCTCATCCACCCCGGCGGGGCGGGAAAACGCCGGATGCCCCCGGCTCATGGTTAAAAGGTGTTCCAGGTTCAGCATGGAAAGCCGCGGAGACGGCTCCGGCACCCGGCCGGGAAAGGCATCCAGCACCCGGGTCCGGAGGGAAAGTTTCCCTTCGTCAATCGCCATCCCCGCCGCCAGGGAGGTAAAACTCTTACTCACCGAATAAACCGGCCGGGGCGTTTCGGGAACCCAGCGGTACCGGGCGATTTCCTCCCCGTGCTGGAGCACCAGGATCCCCTCCACCTTCAACGACTGCCGGTTAACCGCATCCACATAGGGTTCAATACGCATCATGCCTCCCGGACCCGGGTTTTCTCCAAAAGCGCCTTGAAAAAAAAACGGATCACCTCTACTATAGTGCGGGGAAAATCCCCAGTCCAGGGCCGGCGTATATAAAGGAGCGGATCATGAAGGTGTTATTTATCGGCGGAACCGGTACCATCAGTACGGCGATTTCCCGGCAGCTTTTGGCCCAGGGGGCGGAACTCTTTCTCCTTAACCGGGGAAACCGCAATCAGGTCCTGACCGGCCCGGTTACGGAGCTTTGCTGCGACATCCATAACGAGGCGGCGGCGGCGGAAAAAATAAAGGACCTCTCCTTTGACGTAACCGCGGATTTTATCGCCTTTACCCGGGAACAGGCGGAGCGGGATTTCAGGCTTTTCAGGGGCAGGACCCGGCAGTACATCTTTATCAGCTCCGCTTCGGCCTATCAAAAGCCCCTGCCGGATTACCGGGTGACCGAAGGCACTTCCCTGGCCAATTCCTATTGGCAGTACGCCCGGGACAAGATCGCCTGCGAGGATTTTCTCTTTAAAATGTACCGGGAGGAGGGGTTTCCCGTAACCGTGGTGCGGCCCAGCCACACCTACGACGAGCGGCGGATCCCCCTGGGGGTACACGGCAAAAACGGGAGCTGGCAGGTCATAAAACGGATGCGGGAGGGGAAACCGGTGATTATCCACGGGGACGGGACCAGCCTGTGGACCATGACCTCCAGCGACGACTTTGCCCGGGCCTTTACCGGCCTTATGGGGAATATCCACGCCCTGGGCGAGGCGGTACAGATCACCTCGGACGAGACCGTAACCTGGAATCAGGTCTACCAAAGCATCGCCGGCGTCCTGGGGGTCCCCCTCAAGGCGGTACACATATCCAGCGAATTCCTGGGATTATGCGGGAAGGACTACGACTTTACCGGCGGCCTCCTGGGGGATAAGGCCAACTCCCTGGTTTTTGACAACGCCAAACTAAAACGGCTGGTTCCGGGTTTTACCGCCCGCGTCAGCTTTTATCAGGGGATACGCGCCGCCATTGAATACATCCTCTCCCATCCGGAACATCAGCAGGAGGACCCGGAATTTGACGCATGGTGCGACCGGATCATCGCCGTCCGGGAACGGGCTATTAAAGAATTGACCGCCTGACCGCAGGGCAAAAGCATTGGCTTTTATCCGGGTACGGGATATATGCCGGTACGGAAAAATATTCCGGGGGTCCTGGCGAGGGTAAATCCATAGGCTATTGACAGAAGCACCTCAATTCAGCTATAATTCTGACAGTTGAGTTTGTTCCAAAAGCCGGAGCTTTGGGACAGCCTTCGTTGTTTATGCGGCCGTCATATAACGGTATTATCCAAGCTTCCCAAGCTTGTGACGCGGGTTCGACTCCCGTCGGCCGCTTAGGGTTTAATTCCTTACGGGATAAGGAATTAGGCAAGGTGAATAAAACGTTCTTTTTCTGAAAGTATGGCACTGTTCATTTATTGTACGTTTATCTTTTACAGGTGAGGTGTGCCATGCCGAAGATTACCGGCCCGTTTTGGGTTTACAGACGCCCAAAAACCAGGAAATTTCAGGTTACCCTCTACCCGGTTTCCGGCCTGCCCCTGAAATTAGCCGTCTTTTACCGTATATGAGACATTACGCAAGCTGAAACAAGGGGTGTAGTACGAGATCCGTACCCGCGTCAACAACCGGAAACCCCTCTTCCGCCGGTATACGGCCCTGGCGCTTTTTGCCAGTGTGTTCCGTGAAACGTGGGATTTCGAGCCATGGGGTCAGACCCCATAGCGAAAAATCAGCGGCCGACCCCGCTTTTTCCCCCACTTCCCCCCTCCGGTTGGCCCCCGCGCCCGGCTAAACCCCGGAAACCCGCCCCGGAGCCTGAGCCGGCCGCCCATGCTGTCCTCACCAAAGACGCCCCGGGGGACAGATCCGTCCTGAACGGTAAGGCCCCCTGAATTGCGGGTCACGTTTAGCGCCTTTGAGCCGGGGGAATTCCCGGCCCGCCCCGGCATGGCTGGAAAGGCAAAAAGCAGACGGCCTCGATGGGGAAGACGCCGGGGACGGGAAAAAAACGGGCTGTTTCAAACCGGTTGAAACAGCCCTGGTAATAACCGGGCGGGGATGCCCCTGCCCGGATGGGGTTAAAACCCGATGCCGGCCCCGGGGGGCGCGGCGCGGGAACTGAAAGCGTTAGGTGTTATCCGCGACCGTCGGGGTCTCCGCGCTTATATATCCAGTATCGGAGGTACCGGAAACGGTACCTCCGCCTGCACCGCCCACTAACGAAGCGAGCTTTCCGGCCGGTATTGTGCTAGGAGCCGTCGAGTTAAGCACGGCGGTGGTCGCTACTTTGGCATCGGTGCCGTCACCAACCACAAAGGGCACTCCGATTAAGGGGGTGGGGGAGGCAGTTATATCGGTGACGGAGTTGGCATCCAACAATCCTACGGTAGTGGTTGCGGCGGAACTATTCCCGGTGGTGATCTTGCTGGTGTCATTGGCGAAGGTTATCGTTCCGGGATCAGAGGCATCGCCTATAAGGACGATCTCGCCGATTTTCTTCTGGGCAGTGCCGCCGAGGGCAATCGAGGTGTTGGCTGCAATAAGGAGGTCATTGCCGGCTCCCGCCGCCTGAGTGATGGTAGCGCCCAGGGACGAGCCCCCGCCGACCGGGGACAGGGCCGTGAGCGCCGCGGCAGGGGTGCCCCCCGCGGTATTGGCGGATTCCAGTTCCGCGGCGGCCCCAGATGCATAGATGCCGATGCTGTCCCCAGCCGCCTGTCCAACCGCCTGCCAGCCGTTCGGGCCGCCGACAATGGTGGTACTTCCGGCTTTTACCCCGCCCGGGCCTAACAGTTTCGCACCGGTGCCCGCGGTATCGGTATCACCGATAAGCCAGAGGGTGTTCCCGTTGCGAATCTCAAGGGTTACCCCGGCGTCCTCCAGGGTCAGGCTTTGGCCTCGTAATATCACGGAGCGGGTGTTGGCAATATCAACCTTGGCGATACCGCCATTGATATCCCGGATAGTTAAACCTGCCTCGTTTATCTCAATCTGTGCCCCATCAGTGGCGGCACCATTTGCCCATTGGTAAGTGGGGGAGGTAGCGGCGTTGTAGACGGCGACATAAGGTCCTATGTATGGCTTGTCAGTAGCAGGGTCCGAACCCATCGTATACGATGCGCCCCAATTCAGTATCACCTTGCCGTCATTTACGAATTTAATCGTCTCGAACAAGACCTCGGGGGTTGCCTCAAAACCGCTCAGGGCCGGGCCAATAAGGGTCCCCCCTTCCTCAATCGCGATGGTACCTTCTATGGTAACAGGCGAAGGATCCGTAGCGGCGGCAGGGGGCAGCGCCGCGCTAAAGTCAACGATCGCGCCCTCTTCCACGGTAAGGGTTTTACCCGCGTCCAGGGTGAAGGTACTATCCTCATTAACCGTCAGCGAGCTCCCCGCAATGAGGCTGGCATCCTCTTTTATCACCACGTCCACGATGGCGTCAGGGGCGGTCCCCACCCTGTACAGCACTTTTTTACCCAGGGTGGTTACCAGTTTTTTGCCCTCCGCCTTGGTAAAGGTAACGATAGGAGTTCCATTCCCAACCCCCGCATCCGCTATGAGCTGTGAGCCGTCCCCCAGGAAGAGGGTTTCCAGTGACTGAAGGGTAACCAGCGGAGTGTCAACCTCAAACCGAGCGCCCGGGCCGACGGTGAGGCTGGTGAGCTTGTCCAGGACATCGCCTCCGGCCTGGGACAGATTAAGGTATCCGCCGTTCCCCACTTTGATTTCCGTAATATTCTTCAGGGTCCCGTTGGTGATAAGGCTGCCGTTTACGGTGAGGGTCCCATCATCGCTGCCTCCGGAATTGCCCCGGTGGTAATATTCGCCCCCTGGGGGATGAGCGCCGGCAGGGTCTCCTTGGTAGTCCGGGCACTCTCGAAGGTATATGAGCGGGCCGCTGTCGGACCAACGCCGGTGAGGAGTTCCTTAACCGTATAGGGATAGGGGTTCGGGAGAGCCGCGGCAGCTACTTCCAGGTTACCCTGTCCCGCGGCAATCCATGCCTGGCCCGGAGTGAATTTGTTTTCCGAGTATTGCTCCGGGGGAATAATATCATCGTACACAAGGGCAAGGGTCGCGCCGGGCAATATCGTTACCTTTTTACCGATGACGGTGTTTCTTCCGGGGTTAATGATACTCTCTACGGTGTAATCCCCCACGTCCCGGGCATCGTTGGTCACCTCAAGGCGTCTAAACACCTCCACCGTACCCCGTACCAGCAGGAGGCCGGTAGAAACAGAGGTACCAGCGGTAAATTCGCCCACCAGTACCAGCCTGGCCCCTTCGGTTACGGTGATGTTTCCAGTATGGCCCGTAATATCATCGATCAAATAGACGTTTTTACCGGTGGGAATGATCAGATCGTCGGCTAAGGTGGCAGCGTTCCCCCGATAGCCGATGTGCCATACCTGGTTGGTGTCGGCGTTGTAATCGTTCAGCAAGCCGTCCAGGGCGGCGCGGGTATTTACAAACACCGTTTCCGGGGGGAAGGGGTATTCGCTTGATGCCTGGGCCACGTACTCGGTACTCTCCGAAGCGGGGTTCGAGCACCCAACGAACGCAAATAAAACCAGCAGCGCCAGGGCCGCGGATCCAAAAAACAGACTCTTTTTGTACATAGAGGCCATCGAGACCTTAGCGATAACCTAATCAAACAGTGTCATACACTATCATCGGCATTTAAAAAGATATCACATATATAGTAGAAAGTCAACACTGAAATCATTTGACTTTTAATGATTTTTATTGACATTACTTTCTTTTCTGACATTTTCTTCTGACACTTACGATGAGTTTTTATGTAAATGTTTTAAGTTCATGGTAAAGATTAAAATTTGCTACGATATTTTCTACCGCTTTTTCAATATTATTCAGATTCGAATCAAATGATGTCTGATCAGGTAGGAGTAAAATTGCCACGATAACCTTTATAAGTAATTCTTTTTTTCTTTTGGTGAGGTATGAATCTTGTAAAATGATTGTTTTACATGAGAGCAACGCCTTATTAAAAAGCTCGATAGTGTCTTGTTTATTAAGATTAAAATAATTTTTACATTTTACGAGAAATTCTATGTCCGGATCGATTTTTCCCATTATGATATTTGAAAGATACCCTGTAGAATAATTTAGATCTGCTGCCAGAGTCTTTTGTGTTATATCGTCCTTGCGGATCCGCAATGATTTAATCATTTTTCCAAGTTCAGTAGACACATAAAACTCCTTCATTTTTCGTGAAATTTATTTTTATTTCGTGAAATTTATTTTAATTCTATGAAATTCTTTCATAAAAATCAATATTATTTCACGAAAAATGATGAATATTTTGAAAATGAATATGTTAAAAACCTCCTTTCCCTCCTCTTTCCCACCCCATTTTTATGAAACCCATTATAATAGCTTTATAATGGGTTTTATTCTTTAAGCCCGATTAGGATACGTTATATCGCGTACCATCTCTTCCTTAGTGTTCTGCTGCATTTCATTGAGAAAATGCTCAAAATTATCTGCTGTCTTCTGCAATACCATAAATGGTTTCATAATCGTATTTGAACTTTTCATATATGGAATAATTATTCCTTTTATATGATGTAAGGCAATATTAATGATAAAATAATAGCTACAGATTACGAACTCTGATATCCGTTCCCAAATACTATAACGCCGACTTTTGAGCCTACGCATCATAAACTGAAACCGGTCATTAAGGACGGATAGTTTATCGTCATAATATTCTTTTAACTGTGTTGAAAATCTTCCTCGATTATTCCAGTTTTCAATGTCACTTTCCATCTTGCCGACAATAGCCCTAATTTTGTCAAGATGCGACGAATGAAGCAATTCCTCTTCGGAATATTGATGACGAGGAAAAATAGCTCCTTTTATACTTTCAATTTTTTGATTAAAAGCCTCAAATTCTCTATCGATAAGAGAGAATCCATTATTTATATAATTATAATATTCTATATTGTTTTCGCCTAAATCTGATGCACAGTGTTTACATTTGGTGGCTTTTTTATTAACTAAACCAAAACAAACAGGACATCTTTTCATAATTACCTCCTATAAAAATTAAAA
>JAISOO010000025.1 GCA_031275595.1 Spirochaetaceae bacterium
TGAAGCCGCCGTTTTTGTATATCATCAAAAAGACGGCGTACTGCAGGATTTTATCGAAGGCCCCTACGACGGGACGATAAAGACCGCCAACTTTCCGGTCTTGGCCCGTATCGCCGGGACTTTCTTCGGAGGGGCTTCACCCTTCCAGGCAGAAATTTACTTTATTAACCTGGCGGGTATAAACCAGTTTTCTTTTGGGGTTCCCTATTTTGACGTCTTTGATCCCCGTTTCCCCGATCTCGGCGTCCCGGTAGCGGTCCGCGGGATTTTAACGTTTAAACTGGTTGATTACAGGGCGTTTATTAAACTGCACCGCCTTATTGACTTCAATAAAGAGGCGTTTACAAAACAAATAAGGGCTGCCGTCTCGGGGTATATCAAAGGGGTAGTTTCAAGTATTCCCCCGGAACATAAAATACCCGTTCTGCAGCTGAACACAAGGATTCTTGAAATTAAAGGAATCACGGAAGATTACATCAAACTACGGCTTGAAAAAGAGTTCGGCGTTACCGTATCTTCCGTTGATATTGAGACTATTGAATTTGCCAAAGACAGTGAAGGGTATCAAAAATTGATGAATGTTACCCAAAATCTTACCGAGCAGACGCTGAAAGCCCAGGCCGGCGTCAATATTCAGAACTTGCAGGATACCCAGCGCATCAACGCCGTAAACATGGAGGAATCATTACGGATTCAACGGGAAGAAGCCCAGCGGGCACAAAGGCTCCAAACCGAGGGGTCCAATTTTGCCGTACATCAGCTTAACCAGCAGGCCGATGTCGCAAAAACGGCGGCGGCTTCTTTGGGGCAGATGGGACAGGGAGCCTCAATGGGGAACGGCGGCGGCTTTAATCCCGGCGGCATGATGGCGGGAATGGCCATGGGCGGGATGGCCGGTCAGCAAATGGCCGGAATGATGGGGAACATGATGCAGGGCATGAATCAGGCGCCGCAGGGAGGGTTGCCCGGCGCGCCTCCTCCTCCGCCTGTCATTCAATATAGTGTTGCGGTAAACGGGCAGACAACCGGCCCGTTTACCATGGAGCAGCTTGCCGGTATGACGCAAAGCGGCCAGCTGACACCCCAATCCCAGGTTTGGAAAGCCGGTATGGCAGCCTGGGCCGCCGCCGGAACGGTTCAGGAACTCGCGCCGCTGTTTTTAAACCAGACGCCGCCCCCGCCGCCTATGACTTCATAAGGAACAGATAATATGAATGAGAATGGTTTTTATTCTGTAGACAGACTCCTTGAATTCGGAATGAGCATAGCTATCGCTCAACAAATGGTCAAATCCATGAATGACATGATGGCGAATATGCGTATTCCCGGCGCAATGAATCATTCGCGGCCCTTTGAACAACGTAATCCGAATAATATATTTTATGCCGTCATTGACGGCAAACAAGAAGGGCCTTTTTCTGAAACTGAATTTGCCGGATTGATCGCAGACAAAAAAGTCGTTACGGAAACCTATGTTTGGAGGCCTGGAATGATAAATTGGCAGTTAGCCGGGAACATTCCGTCCGTATTACAGATTGTCGCCATAACGCCTCCAAAATTCAATGAAACCCCAAAAGGAACCTAAAATGAAAATTGATCCCGTCATGTTGCTTGTGTCTCTTGCGGTCTCTGCCCTTATCGCCTTTGGTTTTTATACCGCGAATCAGGGGGAAGCATACCGTTGGTTAATAACCATGGGGAGCGCGTTTTTATGCTGCGTTACTTTGTCAGGAATTTTGGCCGTCAGTTTTGATGTCAGGGGCGGGACAGGGAATTATAAGATTGTATCGGCACTGTTTTTTATAATCACTTTGACCAGCAACATTGTTTTTGATTTTTTGAATTTTACCGTGGCGTCATATGTAATTATTAATGGGATTTTGTTTTTGCTATTCATTATGATCGAATATTCCATAATCAAGGCATTAAGATAGTGTTCGGGCATAATTCTTATAACAAGTTGAAAATACACATCTTCCTGGAATCTGTTTGTACTAATGAGGCTTTCCCAAAACTTCAGTTTTTGGGAAAGCAACCTTAGATTTATGGGAAAAAGCGGGCTTTAGACCGCTTTTTCGGAAGCCTTTCCCAAAACTAACCGAGTTTTGGGAAAGGCTCGAAAACCGGCGGCTGGGGACGAGCGGTTTTCTAAGGAGTTAAAGGGTGTCAAGATCAATAAAAAAAGGACCCTTCATAGAGAAGAGCCTTTATAAGAAGGTATTGGAGATGGCCAAGGCCGGGGATCGGAGGATGATTAAAACCTATTCCCGCTGTTCCACTATTATTCCTGAAATGGTGGGGAATACTATTTCCGTGTATAACGGTAAGACCTGGGTCCCCGTTTATATCACGGAAAATTTGGTCGGCCACAAGCTTGGGGAATTCGCTCCGACCCGGATCTTCCGGGGGCATGCGGGGTCGGATAAAAAAGCCGCTAAATAGGGGCTATAGGTAAGAGTATGGGAAAAAAAGCACACGAAAAACGGGAAGGCTTCTGGGCGGTGACAAGGTACCTTATCGCTTCGCCCTTTAAGATCAGGCCGGTGGCGGATCTCGTCCGCCGCAAGCCCTATCCCGAGGCCATGTCCATCCTGGAGAATATGCCCCACAAGGGGGCCCGGCTCATCAGGAAAACCGTAAAATCCGCCGCTTCCAATGCGCTGAGCCTGAATAAGCAGCTTGACGAAGATATGCTCTATGTTAAGAAGATCCAAATTGACGAGGGCCCCCGGATGAAGCGGATTTGGTTCCGGGCCCGGGGCCGGGCGGATATGCTGCTTAAACGGATGTGCCATATTACCGTGGTCATTGACGAAGTGCGGACCGGCGGGTTACGAAAAAAGGCGGGGGAATAACGTGGGACAAAAAGTTAATCCGATAGGACTTCGGATTGGGATCAATAAAACCTGGGGTTCCCGGTGGTATGTGGACCCCAAGGAATATGCCAACACCCTTCACGAGGACCTGAAACTTCGATCCTCTATTATGAATATGAACGAAACCAAGGGCGCGGATATCGCCGAGTTGGAAATTATCCGGCACCCCCAGCGGATCACCATCGTGATCCATACCGCCCGCCCCGGGGTCATCATCGGCGTCAAGGGCGCCAATATAGAAAAAATCGGGAGCGAACTGCAAAAGAGGGTTACCAAAAAGGTTCAGATTAAAATTAAGGAAGTCCGTAACGCGGATAGCAACGCCCAGATTGTCGCCCAGAACATTTCCCGGCAGCTTTTGGCCCGGGGTTCTTTCCGGCGGACCATGAAACAGGCCATCACCAACGCCATTAAAAAAGGCAACGCCCAGGGGGTTAAGGTGCGGCTTTCGGGACGGCTCGGGGGCGCGGAAATGTCCCGGACCGAGGAAGCCAAAGAGGGCCGGATTCCCCTCCATACCCTGCGGGCGGATATTGATTACGGTTTTGCCGAGGCCCATACCACCTTCGGCGTCATCGGCATTAAGGTGTGGGTTTATAACGGCATGAAATACGGCAAGGAACAAAAAGAAGACGCGGGCGTCCTGGTCCGTAAGCGGCGCGAACGCGCCCCCGCGAGGAGTTAATCGATGCTGAGTCCTAAGCGTGTAAAACACCGCAAGGTACAACGGGGCAATATGCCGGGAAACGCCACCCGGGGAAATACCGTGGCTTTTGGGGATTATGCCCTGGTGGCCCTGGACAGGATGTGGATTACCAACCGGCAGATTGAGGCCGCCCGTATCGCCCTGAACCGTCATATTAAGCGGGGGGGCAAGGTATGGATCCGGATTTTCCCGGACAAGCCCTATTCCAAGAAACCCGCGGAAACCCGCATGGGCAAGGGAAAAGGGCCGCCTGAGTATTGGGTTGCCGTGGTTAAACCGGGAACCGTGATGTTTGAACTGGGCGGGATCGATAAAACCATCGCGGAAGAGGCGATGATCCTGGCGGGGGCTAAACTTCCGATTAAAACCAAATTTGGGGCCCGTTCCGACTTTGAGCTCGGGAAGTAGCCGTGGATTTACGAGGAAAAAGCGGCCGGCTTAATTGGGGGCTTAACCGTTTTTCCCCGGTCTTGTTCAAAACCAGCGGGTTTTGAACAAGACCCTGCTGATAAGGAATAGGGTATGAAAAATTCGTTTAAGAACCTCTCCCTGCCGGAGCTTAATGCGAAGCGGGATGAGCTTAATAAGAAGTATATGGAACTTCGCTTCCAGATAGTTATCGGTCATGTGGACAATCCGCTTCAAAAACGGGTTATGCGCCGGCAGATAGCCCGCCTTAACGGCATGATCCGGCAGCAGGAACCGGCTTTAAAGGGGTAACACAGGTTTTTGAGGGGTATTTCCGAAAACTTGTTTAAGGAGAGAATGGTGGAAGATCAGGTTGTTAAAGCTAAAAGCGGCAAAAAAGAGTTTGTCGGGATTGTTAAGAGCGATAAAATGAATAAAACCATCGTGGTTGCCGTAGAAACCATCGCCTTGCATCCCCTTTACAAGAAATATGTTAAGCGGATTAAAAAAGTTAAGGCCCATGATGAAGCCAATGAGGCAAAGATGGGGGATCGGGTTCGGGTTGTGGAATGCCGTCCCCTCAGCAAGGAAAAATGCTGGGAACTTGCGGCGATTGTCGAACGTGCCAAATAGGGGGAGCGGAAGAAATGATACAAGTAGAAACTTTCCTGAATGTGGCCGACAATTCAGGGGCCAAGATAGTACAGTGTATTAAGGTTCTTGGGGGGTCCAAACGCAAGTACGCGGGTATCGGCGATATTATTGTGGTGGCGGTTAAGGATGCCCTGCCGACATCCACTATTAAAAAAGGTTCCGTGGAGAAGGCGGTGGTAGTCCGGACCCATAAGGAATACCGGCGTCCCGATGGGACCTATATCCGTTTTGACGATAACGCCTGTGTGATTATTGACGGGAGTATGAACCCCAAGGGCAAACGGATCTTTGGGCCGGTGGCCCGGGAACTGCGGGAGAAGGATTTTATGAAGATCGTCTCCCTTGCCCCGGAGGTGTTATAATCCGGCGGGTTTTGTTTTGAGCGGGGGCTTTTTCAAAATCCGATGGCCCTGGGGCGCCATGATTTTGGGAAAGCATCCTTGGATTGAGGGGAAAAGCGGGCTTCGGACCGCTTCTTCCAAGGCCGTTTCCAAAACCAACCGGGTTTTGGAAACGGCAGGGTTCTAAAGTTTTAGCAGGGACGGCCCCAGGGGCGTTCGGCGAAGGAGCGGTATGATGACAGCGGAAACGCAACACAAATACAAATTGAAAAAAGAAGACACCGTGCAGATCATAACCGGCAAAGACAAGGGAAAACGGGGCCGGATTTTGAAGGTCCTCCGCGATAAGGACCGGGTTGTGGTGGAAGGCGCCAATATCGTTAAGAAGGCGATGAAACGCCGGAGCCAGCAGGATCGGGGCGGTATTGTGGAGGTTGAGGCGGCGATCCACAGTTCCAATGTGATGATCGTCTGTAAAAAATGCGGACCCACCCGGTTGGGGTATAAACTGGACGGGAAAACAAAGGTCAGGATCTGCAGAAAGTGCGGAGAGGCATTGTAAGGAGTGGCGTTGAAATGAAGAATTATGAACCGCGGCTCAAAAAAATATACCGGGAACAGATAGCTCCGGAGTTATTTAA
This sequence comes from Spirochaetaceae bacterium, assembly GCA_031275595.1. The sequence continues at coordinate 5,627 of JAISOO010000025.1, forward strand.
GGAACTGGGCTATACCTCGACCATGCAGACGCCGCGGCTGGAGAAGATTGTGGTGAGCATGGGGGTAGGCGAGGCTTTGCAGAACAAGAAGCTTCTGGACGCGGCGATTGCTGATCTCACCCTTATTACCGGCCAGAAGGCGGTTAAAACCAAGGCCCGCAAGAGTATCGCCAATTTTAAGATCCGTACCGGACAGGAGATCGGCGCCAAGGTTACCCTCCGGGGGGCTATGATGTACGAATTCATGGACCGGCTGGTGAATGTCGCCCTGCCCCGGGTTAAGGATTTCCGGGGGGTAAATCAGAATGCCTTTGACGGGCATGGGAATTATTCCCTGGGGATCACCGAGCAGATCATCTTCCCCGAAATTGATTATGATAAGATTGAGCGCGTGGCCGGACTCAATGTCGCCATTGTAACGACGGCGCGGACCGACGCGGAGGCCAAGGCCTTCCTCGCCAAGTTCGGTATGCCTTTTAGAAAATAAAAAGGCGGGTTTTCGGTTCCTTTACCGGTTCCGGAATTCCGATTTTAAGGGTCCTTCAGGTTGACCTGATTAACCCGGAATAAGGAGTATACATGGCAAGAAAAGCGATGATCATAAAGGCGTTACGGACGCCGAAATATAAGACCAGAAAAGTCAACCGGTGCCGGATTTGCGGCCGGGCCAGGGGTTATTTGCGGAAATTTGAGATGTGCCGCCTTTGCTTCCGCAAACTTGCGAGCGAAGGACTTATTCCGGGCGTCACTAAATCAAGTTGGTAAGGTAGGAGAAAAGGATGAGCGTATCTGACCCCATTGCGGACATGCTGACCAAAATCCGAAACGCCGGGATGGCAAAGCATGAAAAAGTTGATATCCCTACCTCCAAGCTGAAACTTGAGATCGTAAAAATCTTAAAGATCGAAGGGTATATCAAGAATTTTAAAAAAGTTAACCAGGATGGGATCAATATCATCCGGGTTTTTATGAAGTATGACGAGGAAACCGGCCCGGTCATACACGGGATTGAAAAAATATCAAAACCGGGACGGCGGGTGTATACGGGTTATAAGAAGATGCCGCGGGTGTACAACGGGTACGGTACCCTGATTGTATCCACCTCCATCGGCGTCACTACCGGAAGAAAGGCGGCCGAGAAAAAAGTCGGCGGCGAAATTATTTGTACCGTTTGGTAAGAGGTTGTTATGTCACGGATTGGAAAAATTCCCGTTAAAGTTCCCCCCGGGGTGAAGGTTACCTTTCAGGATGAGGTGATGTCGGTGGAAGGCCCCAAGGGAAAATTGACCCAAAAATATCATCCTGTTATCAATTTTACCCCCGAGGGGGAGACCATCCTGGTCTCCCGGGCCAATGAGGAGAAGCAGACCAAAGCCTACCACGGGCTTTACCGGAACCTGCTCAACAATATGGTGATCGGCGTGTCGGCGGGCTTTTCCAAGGCCCTGATCATCACCGGTGTTGGGTACCGGGCGGAGGTACAGGGAAAGCTGCTGACCATGAATCTGGGGTATTCCAATGATATATACGTGGGCATCCCCGAGGACATTTCGGTGGTTTCCGAACCCAACGGCCGGGTAGTGGTGAGCGGCATTGACAAGCAGCGGGTGGGCGAATTCGCTTCCCAGATCCGGAAGCTCCGGACGCCTGAACCCTATAAGGGCAAGGGGATCCGGTATGAGAATGAGAAAATCAGAAGGAAGGTCGGTAAGTCCGGGGTTAAATAAGCCGATTTCAAAGCCCGGCCGGTAAGGTTTGAGCCAAGGGCTTTCGGCCCCGGAACCGCGGGAGCCTGGGGCGGAAGCATTGGTTTTGGAACCGGCCCATTGATTCGGAGAAACCCTCCGGCGGTTTCTCCACGAACGAGAGGAGTTATCACGTAATGTTGAAGAAAATGGTTGAAAAAGACAGAAAACGGCTCAAGCGGAAAATCCATATCCGCAAGGATATTGCCGGCACCCCGGAACGGCCCCGGATGAGCGTTACCCGGAGCAACCGGGCCCTGTCCGTTCAGATTATTGATGACACCCAGGGACATACCCTGGTCTCCGCGTCGACCCTGGAGAAGGACCTGAAAACGATTAAACGGAACGTGGAGGGCGCGGGACAGTTGGGGGAAATTGTGGGGAAACGGCTTTTGGAGAAGAATATCACCACGGTGGTTTTCGATAGGAATGGTTATTTATATCACGGCCTGGTCAAAGCCATGGCCGACGGAGCCCGGAAAGCCGGGATCCGCTTCTAGGGGGCGGAATGGAACATTCACGGGATAGAGACAGAAACGCTCAGGAAAAAGACAAAGAATTTGTTGAAAAGCTGGTAAAACTCAACCGGACCGCCAAGGTCGTTAAGGGGGGGCGCCGCTTTTCCTTCTCCGCCCTGACGGTGGTGGGGGATCGGAAAGGCAAGGTGGGATACGGGTTTGGCAAAGCCAACGATGTCTCCGAAGCTATCCGCAAAAGCATTGAAAAGGCCAAGCGGAGCCTGGTTCGGCTTCCCGTCAAAAACGGGACCATTCCCCACGAGATTATCGGGCTTTTTAAGTCCTCCGAGGTGCTGCTGAAACCCGCTTGCTCCGGCACGGGGATCATCGCGGGGGGACCCATCCGGGCGATCATGGAAGCCGGGGGGGTTACGGATGTTTTGAGCAAGTCCATCGGCGCCAAAAACCAGTACAACGTCGTTAAGGCGACTTTTAACTGCATCAGCCGCATGATGGACGCGAAGGTGGTGGCTAAGAACCGGGGAAAATCCCTGAAAGAGTTATGGGGGTAAGAAAGATGGCGCAGAAAATCCGAATCCGTCTGGTCCGCAGTACCATCGGGGCTTTACCCAAACACCGCGCCACAATCCGGTCTTTGGGGTTGCGGAAGATAGGTTCCCAGAGGGAACAGGAGGCGAGCCCCGCTATTTTGGGAATGGTTAAGAAGGTTTCCCACCTGGTTGCGGTGGAGGAGATTAACTGATGGCTGATTTTGATTTACATGCCCCCGAGGGGGCTCATAAACGGAAACGTATCATTGGCCGGGGCCAGGGCTCGGGCCGGGGCACCACCGCGGGAAAGGGCAACAAGGGGCAGAAGGCCCGGTCGGGGGGTAAGACCTACGTCGGGTTTGAGGGGGGGCAGATGCCCCTGTACCGGCGTTTGGCCCAGCGGGGTTTTTCCAATTATCCCTTCAAAAAGACCTATCAGGTGGTGAATCTGGGGGAGATAGAGAAACGTTTTGCCGACGGAGAAACCGTCAATGCCGCTTCCCTGATTCAGAAGCGGCTGGTTAAAGGCGCCGTGCCGGTAAAGATCCTGGGGGACGGGGAATTCACCAAAAAACTCGTTTTCAAAATCGGGGCCCTGTCGGCTTCCGCGAAAGAGAAGATAACCAAAGCCGGCGGTTCCATAAGCGGCGGTTCGGCAAAACCGTCGAAAAACCAGGCCGCCGATGCGTAATCCCTTGATATAGGAAAGGTAACATGGCAAGTAATCCATTGGTTGATAGCTTCAGGGTAAAAGAACTACGGGAACGGATATTTTTTACCGCCCTGATGTTGATTGTTTTCCGCCTGGGGGCGGTACTCCCCATACCGGGGATTAATGTCCGGGAGCTTAACACCTATTTCCTTTCCCAGCAGAATTCCGGAAACGCCATTGTGGATTATCTGGATTTTTTTGCCGGGGGGGCCTTCTCTAATTTCTCGGTATTTATGCTGGGGATCATGCCCTATATCTCCATGTCGATCATCATGCAGCTTCTGCTTATCGTTTTCCCCAGTTTAAAAAAGATCTCCGAGGAGGAGGGGGGTAAAAAGAAGATCCAGAGTTACCAGCGGATAGGGACCGTGGCGGTTTGCATCATCCAGTCCTTCGCGGTAACCCAATACGCCCAGAGTATTTCCCGGACGGTGGAAAACCTTTTGAGCATGAGGATAGTTCCCTTCACCCTGATCGCCATACTGACCGTTACCACCGGGACCATGTTCCTCATGTGGATAGGGGAGCAGATCACCAAACGGGGGATAGGAAACGGAATTTCCCTCCTCATCTTTGCCGGTATCGTGGCGCGGCTCCCCCAGGCCCTGTGGGAACTCGTCGGCCGGGTGCGGAACGATCAGCTCAACCCGGTTTTTGTGATTGTGGTTTTTGTGATGTTTGTGGCGGTGGTCGCCCTGGTGGTGTTTGAGCAGCAGGGGCAGCGGAAGATCCCCGTTCATTACGCGAAACGGGTGGTAGGCCGCCGGATGTACAGCGGTCAGAATACCTATATACCCTTTAAAATTAACCCCTCCGGGGTTATTCCGGTGATCTTCGCCTCGTCGATCCTCACCTTTCCCCTGCAGATAGCTTCGACCATCGGGGGAAACGTGCCGTGGCTGGCGGCGATTTCCCGGGCCTTGAACCCCCAGGGCCTCCTCTATACGGTGTTGTATATCCTGCTCATCATCTTTTTCGCCTATTTTTATACCCAGGTGAGCTTGAACCCCATAGAAATCGCCAAAAATATCCGGGAAAACGGCGGCTCCATTCCGGGGATCAGAACCGAACGGATAGAGGAATATCTGACCAAGATATTAAACCGGATTGTGTTGCCGGGGTCCCTCTATCTGGCGGTGATCGCGGTGCTTCCCACGATTATTCAGAGCCTGTTTAACTTTCCCTCGTCAATTTCATACCTCATGGGGGGGACGTCCCTCTTGATCTTGGTGGGGGTAGACCTGGACACCATGAGCCAGGTGGAGGCTCTTTTGAAGATGCACTACCATGGGGGCTTGACCAAACGGGGACGGCTGCGGGGCCGGAACCTTTAGGGGGCCCGGTCCCCCCTTGGCGAAGCGGTTAAAATTCGCTTTAATAAGAGCCGGTTGAGGCTTTCCCAAAACTTCAGTTTTTGGGAAAGGCTCGGTTTTAAGGCGCCGGATTTTGGGGCCCGGTGATTGAGAGGAAGTTAAGCCCCGAGGTAATGCCCGGGAACGGGGTTTGTCCGGAAACCGGGGTTTCGGGACAAACCTGTTGAAAAGGTCAAAAAACCGGAAATTTTTTGCCGGTTTGAGCGAAGATATAAGGGAGAACGATTGGATGAAAGTCCGGACAAGTGTTAAGCCTATTTGCGATAAATGCAAGGTGATTAAACGGAACGGTATAATCCGTATTGTTTGTCAGAATCCTAAACACAAACAGAAGCAAGGTTAGGGGCAGTTATGGCACGTCTAGCGGGGGTTGACCTCCCTAATAAGCATGTGAATATCGCCTTAACCTATATCTTTGGGGTGGGCCGGTCCAGCGCCGACGCGATCTGCGCGAAAACCAGGATCGATCCCCAGCGGCTTATCAATGATCTGTCCCCGGAGGAATTAAACGAGCTCCGGCAGATCCTGGAAAGCGATTATAAGGTGGAGGGCCGTTTACGGACCGAGATAGCCCTGAACATCAAACGGCTAATGGATATCGGTTGCTACCGGGGGCTGCGGCACCGTAAAGGGCTGCCCCTTCGGGGCCAAAGAACCCGGACCAACGCGCGGACCCGGAAGGGTAAGAAAAAGACCGTTGCCGGTAAGAAGAAATAGGAGCGCGGCTTTCCCCGAATTTCAGTTTTTGGGAAGGCCGCCTGGTGAGAAACCGCAATTTCACGGCCCAAGGCGGGAAATTGCAAGGCCGGGGAGGGAACCGTCCGGGTTCTTGAACGGGTCCAGTCTTTCAAAGCCCCGGGGGGGTTGAAAAATTCGGAGGATAGGGTGGCAGCTAATACAAAAAAACGGAAAGAGAAAAAATCCGTATATGAGGGGAACGTATATATCCAGGCTACGTTCAATAATACCATTGTCACCATCACGGATCTGATGGGAAACGCTATTTCATGGGCAAGTTCCGGGGGGTTACAATTTAGGGGCGCTAAAAAGTCCACCCCCTTCGCGGCCCAGACCGTTACCGAAACCGCGGCCCAGAAGGCCCTGCAGGTGGGGTTGCGGGAGGTGCATGTGTATGTCAAGGGACCGGGTATAGGCCGGGAATCGGCGATACGCCAGCTGGGCGCCCTGGGGATAAAGGTAAAATCGATCAACGATGTTACCCCGATACCCCATAACGGCTGCCGTCCGCGGAAAACCAGGCGTATCTAAGAGGGGGGTAAGAATATATGGCAAGATATACCGGACCGGTTTGCCGATTGTGCCGGGCGGAACAGAAAAAATTGATGCTCAAGGGGGCTCGCTGTAAGAGTGATAAGTGCCCCATTAACAAAAAACGGCCCGCGCCGGGGAAGGATCCCAAGGCCAGGCCGGGAAAACGGTCTGATTACGGACTACAGCTTCGGGAAAAGCAGAAACTGAAGCGGATTTACGGAATGCAGGAAAAACAGTTCAGCCTCTTTTTTGACCGGGCCCTGCGGATGTCCGGTATTACCGGTGAAAATTTATTTGTATTATTGGAGCGCAGGCTCGATAATGTAGTATATAGGCTTCGTTTTGCGGTAAGCCGGAGTCAGGCCCGGCAGATTGTACTCCATGGCCATGTAACGGTAAATGGGAAGCGGGTTAATATTCCCTCCTATTTGGTGCGGCCCGAAGATGTTATTGGAATTAAAGAGCCTAGTATGAATTTGGTGGTTGTGAAGGAGGCTCTGAAGGAATTCGGGAAATCCGGGGTTATGCCCTGGTTGCAGCTCGATCCTGACGGGATGAAAGGAAAATTTCTTGCCGCCCCACGGCGCAGCGATATCACTGACCTTGCAGACATCAAAGAACAGATGATTGTCGAATTATATTCGAAATAAGGAGTCTCCATGGCCCGTAAGAACCTCCTTAAAGGATTCAAACGCCCCAAGGGCATTTCCTATGAGCATGGTGAACTTAGACTTAATTATGGTAAGTTCATCGCCGCTCCCTTTGAACCCGGATTTGGTACAACGGTGGGAAATACCTTGCGCAGGGTTCTCCTTTCCTCAATTCAGGGATACGCCATTACCGCGGTTAAGATAACTTCTTATGACGCCGATGGGGTTGCCCACAATGTTTCCAGCGAATTTGAGACGATTCCGAATATCGTGGAGGATACCCTGGAGGTACTCAACAACCTTAAACAAATTCGGTTGCGGCTTCCTGAGGATGTGGAACAGGATATATTATTGTACGAATGGTCCGGCAAAAACGATATAAAAAGCGATGATTTTGAGCGGATCGGACAGGTCGAGATCCTCAGTACCGGACAGCATATTATGACCCTGATGGATAACGCCCGGCTTGAGTTTGAGATCCAGATCGATCTGGGCCGGGGTTATGTGCCCTCGGAAATGAACGAGCGGTATGTGGATGTGATAGGCACCATTCCGATGGACGCGATCTTCTCGCCGGTCAAAAAGGTTAAATTCACCGTGGAGCCCACCAGGATAGGACAGCGTAATGATTATGATAAGCTGGTCCTGGAGATTTGGACCGACGGTACCATCAGGCCCGACGACGCCCTGGCGGAAGCCGCGAAGATATCCAAGGAACATTTTTCGGTTTTTATTAATTTTGATGAAAACAACCTGGGCGTCGATGAGGATATGGATGAAGATGACGAACGGATCCGCCAGATCCTCAATACCCCGGTCGAAGAATTGGAATTGTCGGTACGGTCTTCCAATTGTCTTAAAAACGCGAACATTAAGACCATCGGGGAATTGACCCGGAAGACCGAGGATGATATCGCCAAGACCCGGAATTTTGGGAAAAAGTCCCTCCAGGAAATAAAAGAAAAACTCAAGGAGTGGAATTTAAACCTGGGGATAACCGATGTCAATATGTTAAAAAACGCGGTAAAAATTACCTCCCAGCAAAAGGAAGAAGAAGATGAAGCATAAGCGCGGATTTAACCCCCTCGAACGGTCATCGGCTCACCGCAAAGCCCTGCACCGCAATATGGTTACCTCGTTATTCCGTTACGAGCGGATCCGGACCACCAAGGCCAAGGCCCTGGCGATCCGCCGGAGCGCGGAAAAACTGATAACCCGGGCAAAGCTCGATTCGGTTCATAACCGGCGTATTGTTTCCGCCCGGCTCTTTGATGAAGGGATGGTGGTCAAGCTCTTTACCGATATCGCCGTCCGGATGAAGGAACGCCCCGGGGGGTATACCAGGATAATCAAACTGGGCGAACGGGCCGGGGACGCCGCTGAAGTGGTTATCCTTGAATTGGTGGATTATACATTGGATACCGAGGGAGCTTCCGACAGGAAGTCGAAAAAAGACGCCAAGGCCGCCAAGGCCAAGACAGCCAGGGAAGAGAAAAAGAAAAAAGCCGCGGCAAAGGCGGAAGCGGTCTAAATTCAGCAAGTGGGGAAGGGAAATGGCTAAAGCGCATAGAGGCAAGGGAATTCGGGAGCTTTTCGCCCGCGGACGGGGTGAATGTCCGGTTTGTAAACGAAACAATGTGAAGATTCTGTATGAGCAGGACGCGGGAGAGGCGAAAATCAAAATCTGTAAAACCTGCAGGGCCGCGATCAAACACGGCAAAAAAAGCGTATAACGAACCGCGCCTGAGCCTGTTGTTACGGCGCGAAGGGGTTGTATTCGATGAGCCCGTCTCCGAATATCCTCCGGGCCTGGGCCTTAAAAAAGGAGAGGCTTAGTTCGTATTGGGGCCTTTTGCGGCCGTGGGTATTGGCCAGGGCTTCGGTGTAATCGTAGAGGGGATAGACGCGGAAGCCGGTATAGGCCGCGTTAAAATGGGTGACCGTGGGAATGACCGCGGCCTTTTCGATGGACGTCTGGGAATTTATCTTTTTTATTTTGATATAAGCCAGCCCCCCCAGTAAGGTATTGGGCATATCCTGGGCGGCTAAAAAATTCCCCAAAGAATAAAAGCAGAGGGTCCTCTTGCCGTCTTCCCGGGGAAGGTATTGGTAAGCCTGGATCACATGGGGATGGTGGCCGATGATCAGGTCCGCCCCCTGGCGGGCGAGGAATTGAGCCTGGGCCTGCTGGGCGGCGTTGTATCCGTGGTCATACTCATTCCCCCAATGCATGGAAATCACCAAAAAATCACAGAGGGGCCGCAGGGTCTTAATTTCACGGGCCATGACTTCGTTTTCCGCCAGGGACACGAGGTAGGGTTTGCCCCGGGGCAGGGGAATCCCGTTAGTTCCGTAGGTATAGGCCAGGAACCCTACCTTGATGTTGTTTTTTTCGATAACGACCCGCCGGGAGTCCCGTTGTTCCCGGGAGCGGTGGATACCGATGCACCGGACGGCAGGCAGGGAATCCCAAAGATCCAGGGTGGCCAGGAGGCCGGCTTCGCCCTTGTCCAAGGCGTGGTTATTGGCGTGGCTTACCACGTCAAAGCCGGCGTCCGCCAGGGTTTTTCCCATGACCTGGGGGGTGTTGAAGTTAAGGCCCCGGGAGTAACCGAAGCCCTCCCCCGCGAGGGGGGTCTCCTGGTTGATAAAGGCTATATCCGCCGGTTCGACGAGGGCCTTTATATCGGCGTAGATGGGATCAAAGTCATAGGTCCCGTCCCGGAAGGCCGCCCGGATGATCGACTCGTGGATCAGGTTATCCCCGGCGGCAACGATGACGAGGGAATCCGCCTGCGGAGCCCGGGACGGGGCGGGGGGAGCTTCCGCCGGGGTATTTTCCTCCCCCCGCTCAGGGGCGTTTGTTTCCCCGAAACAGGAAAAAAGGCACAGGATCACGCCCCCGAAAGCGCCAAGGCCCCGCTTCATAGGCCGCCTGCCTGGGTTAAGGTTTGGATGCTGAAAACCGCGGGGATGCTCCGGATGCTTTTGAGGACCTTTTTGAGATCCTCGCTCTGTTCCAGCTGCATGGTAAAAAAACCGGTCAGGCGGTTGACCGAGGTTTCTTCCAGCCGGCCCTCAATGAGATGGCCCTGGTACTTTCTGACCGCCCCCTCAATTTCGGAAAAAAGGTCCGTGGACAAACGGGCCTCAACCTTAAAGCGTTTAACCAGGACCGAGGCGGCGTTTTCCCATTCGGTTTCGATTTTCCGCTCCAAAAAATCGGGAATATTGGCCAGGTTGCTGCAATTTTTCCGGTGGATAATGATCCCCCGGCCCCGGGAAACATAGCCGATGATGGGATCCCCGGTTACCGGGCGGCAGCATTTGGCAAAACGGATCATCATGTTTTTTTCATCCTCCACCCGGACATGGAGCAGGGTGGTGTCGGATTCCAGGATTTGGGGCCGGATGAACCGGGAGCCCCATAATTCGGGCTCTTTTTCCACCGGGGGCGGGGCTTCCGGGAGGGGGGGCTTTTTTTTGGCGACGACGTTTTTTTCGATAATGACGGAATCGTCATTTTGCTGAAGCCAGGACCGAATTTTGCCGCGGGCCTTGGCGGTCCGAACCGTCCGGAGCCAGTTTACATGGGGCCGGGCGTTGGTGGCGGTAAGGATTTCCACCACCTGGGTGTTTTTGAGTTCGCTGCTCAAGGGAACGATGACCCCGTCGGCCTTGGCCCCGGCGCAGTGCTCCCCGATGGCGGTGTGGATGTGATAGGCAAAGTCGATGGGGGTCGCCCCGGCGGGGAGTTCGATCACCTTGCCCTGGGGGGTAAAAACGTAGATCGAATCCTTGAGGAGTTCCCGTTTGATGTCGTCCAGAAAAGACTCCGAAACCCGGCCGGCGCCGCTTTCCGACTCGATTTGTTTCCAATCCCTGAGGCGGTTTACCAGGGAAATGTCCGCGGGCCGGACCGTTTCTTTGACGCCGCCCTTTTTGTACAGCCAGTGGCTGGCGATGCCGTGCTCGGCGATCCGGTGCATCTCCCGGGTGCGAAGCTGTATTTCCAGGAGGCTGCCTCCGGCGGCCATCACCGTGGTATGGAGGCTCTGGTAGCCGTTGGATTTGGGCATGGCGATGTAGTCTTTAAACCGGCCGTCCAGGGGTTTCCAGAGGCGGTGGACCAGCCCCAGCAGGGTATAACAGTTTTCGATGCCGTCGCAGAGGATCCGGATGCCGAACAAATCGTAGAGATCCCCCATGGCCTTATTCCGCTTCCGCATCTTCCGATAAATAGAATAAAAATGTTTCGCCCTGCTTTCGACCTCTATGGTGATGCCCGCCGCCGCCGCTTCCCGGCGTATGTCTTCCTTGGCCTTGTCGAGAAAATTCCGCCGTTCCCCCCGTTTTAAGGCGACGATTTCTTTAATCTGCAGGTATACTTCCCGGTTGAGGTGTTTCAAGGCCAGATCCTCAAGCTCGTCTTTGATCCAGGAAATACCCAGCCGGTCCGCCAGGGGGGCATAGATGTCCAGACACTCCTGGGCTATGGTTTTGTGCCGCTCCCGGTCAAGCTCCTCCAGGGTCCGCATGGCGTGGAGCTTATCCGCCAGCTTGATAAAAATAACCCGGATGTCCGTAACCATGGCGAAGAGCATCTTTCGTATGTTTTCCGCTTCCTGGAGGGTTTTGTTTGTGGCGGAAATGTCGGCGATCCGGGTAACCCCTTCCACCATGCGGGCCACGTCGCCGCCGAAGCGGTCTTCGATTTCGCCGGGGGACAGGGCGGTTTCTTCCAGGATGTCGTGGAGCAGGGCCGCGATGATCGTATCGGCGTCAAGGTTAAGGTTCGTCAGGATGGCGGCGACCCCCAGGGGGTGGACCAGGGCGCCGGAGCTTTTATTGCCGGGCAATTTTTCCCGCCAGGAAACAGCCTGAAATATCCGTTCCTGTTCCCCGGTTTCGGAGCGTTGAATTTGTTCTCTAAAATCCGTTATGGGTGACATTTTTTGCTATGGGTTACCCCTCCCTTTGAGGCGGTTTCAAAGGCCGGCGGCTTTTGAAACTGGTTCCAGTATTCCCGTAATGGCGGTTTTTTGTCTAGCCGTTTGCCGCGCTTCAGCGCAAAATCGTATCAAAATTCATGTGCGGCAGGCTCCTCGTATCCCGACACGATTGTAACTGTGTTTTTTGGGCGCATCGCCGCGATGCGGCGACCGGGCTTTCCGCTCCAATTCCTCGAACCCCTGCGGGGTTCTGCGGTATTTCCGCTTCAATCCCTTGCGCCTCGCTGTATGT
>JAISOO010000127.1 GCA_031275595.1 Spirochaetaceae bacterium
TGTTGACGCGGGTACGGATCTCGTACCACACCCCTTGTTTCAGCTTGCGTAATGATCTCATACACGGTATATGGGCCTGACTCGCCGTTTTGCTTTAACGCGGAACAAAAAACCGGGGGGAAAGTAAAGGCCGATGCCCTGCACGTCCGGCCGGTACCGATGCAAGCCCCCTTACGGCGTTATATCGTGGCTGCCTGGTAAGGAGCCTACAGCGCCGCCGTGGAAAAGGGAGGTGCCCGGCTGAGGACCTGGGCCACCCGGAGGTGTTCCGGAAGGAGGAGGCCCGGGTCCGCTTCCAGCATGGCAAAGACGTCGTTCCGGGCCCGTTCCAATTCCGCGGCGTCCCGAAGCGGATCGGCTATCCCCAGGGAGAGGTAGCCCGACTGTTCGATCCCCGCGATCTGTCCCGGCCCCCGGAGCTTTAGATCCTCCTCGGCAATGATAAAACCGTCGGCGTTTTCCAACATCACCTTGAGCCGGGTTTTGCCATCTTCGGTGAGATCCCCGGAGTAGACCAGGAAGCAGTACGCCTGGTCCGGCCCCCGGCCCACCCGGCCCCGAAGCTGGTGCAGGGCGGAGAGGCCGAAACGTTCGGCGTGTTCGATAACCATACAGGCGGCGTTGGGTACATCCACCCCAACCTCCACCACACTGGTGGCCGCCAGAATCCGGATATCCCCCCGGCGGAAGGCGTCCATGATCCGCCGTTTTTCTTCCTCCTCAATCCGGGAATGGATGAGGGCGGTGGGGTACTGGGGAAAGATCGCTTTGCCCAGCCGTTCCGCCATGGACACCGCGTCTTTCAGATCCCCGGTTCCGTTCACCTCGATCAGGGGATACACGAAATAAGCCTGACGCCCCGCGGCCAGTTCCTTCCGCACGAAATCGTAGACCTTGTCCTCGTTGGATTCCCTGGCCAGGTGGGTCTTCACAGGTTTCCGTCCCGGGGGCAGGTCCCGGATGATCGACACCTCCAGGTCCCCAAAGACCGTCAGGGCCAGGGTCCGGGGTATGGGGGTGGCGCTCATCATGAGGAGATCCGGCGTTCCCGGGGACGACAGGGAGGATTGTCCCTTGGCCATGATCAGGGAACGCTGGATCACCCCAAAACGGTGCTGTTCGTCCACCGTAACCAGCCGGAGGTTTTTATAGATCACATCCCGGGAAAAAAGGGCGTGGGTACCGATGACCAGGTCTATTTCCCCGGCGGCCAGGGCCTTGAGCAGGGAAGCGCGGCCCGCGGCTTTGAGGTTCCCCGTAAGGAAGGCGGGCCTGACCCCCAGAGGCTCCAGGAGGGCGCCGGCGTTTTCCGCGTGCTGCCGGGCTAAAAGTTCCGTGGGAGCCAAAAGGGCGGCCTGTCCCCCGGCTTCCACCGCCCCCAGGGCGGCGAGGAAAGATACCAGGGTTTTCCCGGACCCCACGTCTCCCTGGAGGAGCCGGGCCATGGGAAAGGGCCCGGCCATATCCCGGTTGATTTCGGCGATCGCCTCAATTTGTCCGGGGGTAAGGGAAAAAGGCAGCCGGTCCAAAAGCCGCCGCTGGAGGGGAGAAAAATCCCCTCGCTGCTCCGGGCCCCGTCCCTCCCCTCTCAGGATTCCCTCGTTTTTACGCCGTTCCAATGCCCGCTTTCCCACCAGTACCTCCAGGTAGAAAAGTTCCTCATAGATCAGGGTTTTCCGGGCCAGATCCAGCTCCTCCGGGGAAGCGGGAAAATGGACGGCCCGAATGGCCTGGGCCTTGGCCGCCAGGCCGTCCCGCTGGATAATCCCCGGGGGCAGTTCATCCTCCAGGGGAGCCGCATACTCAACCAGGGCCTGCCGGACGAGGCGCCGGAGCAAACCCTGGTTGAGCCCGGCGCTGAGGGGATAGATGGGGAGGATCCGGCCAAAGTTAGGGCTTTGAAGGGGGCCGGGTCCCTTTTCATCCTCAGGACGCGCTCCCCTGTCCAGGGCCTCTATTTCAAAGGCCGTGGATTGGATATCCCCGTATTTATAGGAGAACCGGCCCCAAAGACGGTAGTATTTCCCGACAATAAGCTGCTTTTCCAGAAAGGGACGGTTAAAGCAGACCAGGACCGCCCGAGCGGTATGGTCCTCCACATGAACCTTGAGGGTTTTCATCCGGCCGAACCCGAACCAGTCGTGGGCCAAGACCCGGACCACGGTGCACACCGCGGGGAAATTGTTATAATTCCCCAGGGGTATTTCCCGGCTCCGGTCCTCCCAGTCCCGGGGATAATGGCAGAGGATGTCCGCGACGCTGGTGATCCCTACCCGGGCAAGGGTGTGGATCAATTTGGGGCCGACCCCCCGAACATGATCAATCGTCGTGGTAAGTTCCCGGAGAAACATGGAAAACCGTCAAAGGGGGAGTGAAATCAGCAGGACCAACACCCGGTTGAGGACAATCCCCAGGCCGATTCTGAGGATTACCAGGGTCCCCAGGGAAACCAGGATGCCCGTAAGGTAATGTACCAGCCGGTTCCTGAAGATGATCCGGTTTATCCGGTACAGGACGGGCTGAGAAATAGAATCGATGATCCGCCAAAAGACGCTGTATATATTCCGGTTGGTAAGATAGGCAAAAAGCCGTAAGACCAGGATGAGGATAAAAAACCCCAGGACAAAGGAAGCCGCGGACCAGAGGGCGGAAAGGGCCAGGGCCAGGATGAATCCCAGGGTGATACGGCCGTAGCGTCCCAGGGTGGTGAAAATAGTATTCACCAGGGACAGGACCGCCAGGGCTGCAATGGGAGAGAGGTCAAAAATCCGGGTCTGCAGGAAAGAGAAGCGGCGGAACCAGTTGAGGTACGGATCGGTCAGGGCACAGAGGATATCATAGGGCTTTCCGTACCGGGTGCCGCTGAACCAGGTAAGGAGAATCCTGATAAAAATAAGGAGGATGTATATCCCGGTTATCCCTCCTAAGACATTCATGCCTATCCGGATGATATTTTGCATAACAGCCTCCTTATATCCCCAGGCCCGGTTCCGGGGTTCATTCCGGCCATGCCTCGGCAACCCCGGCACAGCGGGTCAAGGCGTTGAGGTGGGCCGTATCCGCGGCGGCGCTTATCTGGGTCGCGGTACGGATCACCGTTTCCCCATCGGAGGCGGGAACATGGATAAACACCGAACAGGAACCGGGGTTTTCAAAAAGATAATCCCGCAAAGGGTAGAGGGTCTCTTCCCCAGCTACCTCCAGGGGGTTAAGCCGTATGTGGACCTCCCGAAAGACGTTGCCCGCGGGCTTTTGCTCCCCGGAACCGGCTGTTTCAGCCGGAGGGGCCCCGTTTTTTTCCGCATTCCGCCGGGAGCTTTTCATCATTTTTTCCAAATCCGGCAAACTGCTTACCAGAAACCCCGGACGTTCCCGCTTTTGCTCTCCCGATCGGTCAATTCGTCCCCGGACGGCGAGTTTATCGTCGGGATGAATGTTATCCTGATGAGCCGCCCATTCCTTTGGAAAAAAGACCAGGTCAATCTCGCCGTTATAATCCATCAGGGTAACGAATCCCATTTCCACCCCCTTCTTGGTCATCTGGGGTCGTACGGTCTTGACAATACCGATGAGGGTATAGGTCCCGTCAGGTGAGTTCTCCGGGTGGGCCAGATCTACCGTTACCTCCTGCCGCCAGACATCCCGGTAATCATCCAGGGGATGCCCGGAGAAATAAAACCCGAGCAGTTCCTTTTCTATCGTCAGTTGCTGCATCCGGTCCCATTCGGGGAAGGGCTTATAGACAAAATCAGGATATTCCTTTTCGCCGGTGTCCTCAAAAAGGCTGGACTGACCGTATTTTTTATCTTCCTTTTTGTTTTGGGTGTAATCCACCGCCTGCTCCAGATTCCCCGTGAGGACCGCCCGGGACAAGCCGAAACCGTCAAAGGCCCCGGTTTTTATCAGGAGTTCCACCACCTTTTTCCCCACGGTTTTGATATTCACCCGGTCCAGAAAGTCCAGAAAGTCCCGGTAGGGTCCGTCTTTACGGCAGTTGACAATTTCCTCCGCGGAAGCGGCCCCCAG
>JAISOO010000172.1 GCA_031275595.1 Spirochaetaceae bacterium
GAACAGCATGTGGATGTTCCCAATCCGATTGAAAACGCGCGAACCGTCATGGAGAATGTACTTTTGGGCAATCCGGGAGAAGGTGCGATTACCGCGGTTTGGTGCGCCTGGGACGAAGCGGCCATCGGCGCGGTACAGGCTATTAACGACGCGGGCCGGACGGGGATCATCGTAACAGGTATCGACGGCAATGCCCAGGCGGTGGAGTATATCGACCAGGGAAGCGCCCTCGCCGCCACCATTGAGCAGAATTTTTCCGGCATGGCGGAGATCGTGGTCCGGGAACTTGAAAAATACTTTGACGGCGAAACCCTGGAACGGGGAGACCGTTACGCGCCGGCGATACTGTACAGTAAATAGGAATCGTCATGGTATTGGAAACACGGGGCATATCAAAACGTTTTGGGACCATGTATGCCCTGCAGGATATCTCTATGAATATCCGCGCCGGTGAATTTCACGCCCTGGTTGGTGAAAACGGCGCGGGTAAATCGACCCTGATAAAGATTTTAAGCGGGATATACCCTTCCGACGGAGGGGATGTCCTCTGGCAGGGAGAACCCGTGGTCATTTCCCATCCCCGGCACAGCCGCGACCTGGGGATCACGGCGATCCACCAGGACCGGCACCTTATCCCTTCCTTCACGGGCATCGAAAACGTTTATCTGGGCCTGCCGTATGAACAGGGATTCCTCAAAATAAACTGGAAAAAGATGCGGGAACGGGTCACGGCCCTTATGGATGAACTGAACATTCATATTCCCCCGGACACCCAGGCCCGCTACCTTTCCCCGCCCCAGCGGACCCAGGTGGAGATAATCCGCGCGATGATGACCGACTGCCGGCTCCTCATCCTGGATGAACCCACCGCCGCGCTGACGGATCAGGAAGCGGCCCGGCTTTTTGCCGTCATCCGGGGGCTGCAAAAACGGGGAACCGCGGTACTCTACGTTTCCCACCGCCTGGATGAAGTAATGGCCCTTTCCGACAGAATAACGGTACTTAAAAACGGCCGGCTTATGAAAACCCTGGAAAAAAAAGATACCGTGAAGGAAGAAATTATTTCGCTGATGACCGATAACTGGTCCAGCACCCTTTCGGAGGCTTCGGGGCATGAACCGGGGGACTGCCTCCTGGACGTTATGGGGATTTCCTCCGGCGACGGAACCGTAAGGGATATAAGTTTTAACGTCCATGCCGGCGAGATTCTGGGGCTTTTTGGCCTGGGCGGATCCGGCAGAACCGAAGCCCTGGAATGTGTCTACGGTCTGAGGGAGATGAACCGGGGACGTATCCGCCTGGGGGGAGAAGCCTATCCCCATCCCACGCCCCGGAGGTCAATACAACAAGGTATGGCCCTCCTCTGCGAGGACCGGAGGGGAAGGGCTTTGATCACCCGCTGTTCGGTAAAGGAAAATACGGTGGTCTCCGTATTGGATAGCTACAGCCGTTTTGGGTATATGGACGACGCCGCCCAAAAACGGGATACCCTTGAACAGATAAAAGCCCTGGCTATTAAAACAACGGGGCCGGGACAGCCGGTGGAGGAGCTTTCGGGGGGAAATCAGCAAAAGGTGGTATTCGCCAAGGCCATGATAGCTTCTCCCCGGATCATCCTCTGCGACGAGCCTACCCAGGCGGTAGACGTAAAAACCAGGTACGAAATTCACGGATTGCTTCGGGAGATGGCGTCCAGGGGAAAGGCGGTGGTTTTTGTCTCCTCCGACCTAAAAGAAATCCTTGAGGTTGCGGACAGGGTACAGATCATTGCCCGGGGACAAAGCAGGGAATGTTTTGAAAACAAACATTTGAGCGCGGAAACGGTGCTGAGCCGTTGTTACGCGGATTGACAGGGAGAAAACAATATATTATGGAAAAAACCAGCATAAAACGGGTGTTACATTCCTACGGTACCATACTCGCCGGGGTGATTATCGTCGGCATCTTTTGTATTTTGAATCCTTACGCCTTTATGACCTTTCAGAATTTTATCAACATTACCCGGCAAATATCCCTTTTGGTGGTTATTTCGCTGGGAGCAACCCTGGTAATGTCGGTGGAAGAGTTTGATCTGTCCGTGGGGGCCATCGCGAGTTTCGGCGGGCTTTTCGCCGCAAAACTCGCCCTGGGCGGCATGCCTGTCTCCTTAAGCTTTTTGATACCCCTGG
This sequence comes from Spirochaetaceae bacterium, assembly GCA_031275595.1. The sequence continues at coordinate 2,169 of JAISOO010000172.1, forward strand.
TCATTGCCCTGGGGATCGGGCTTTTTAACGGCTTTTTGGTTACCCATTTTAAGGTTTTGTCCTTTATCACCACGCTGGGAACCAGTACCGTTATCAGCGGGTTAACCTATTGGCTTACCAACGGCGCCGCCGTTTCCGTCGGCCTGCCCCAGGATTTCAAGTTTTTCAGCGCCGTATCCTTCGGGGCCCTGCCGCTTCTTTCGGCGATCATGGCGGCCCTGGCCCTGCTTTTTTGGTTCATCATGGAACACACGGCCTTTGGGCGGAAGTTATACGCCATCGGGGGGAATGAAGCCGCCTCGGAAGCGGCGGGCCTTAAAGTGAACCTTAACAAAAACCTGGCCTATGCCCTCTGCGCCCTCCTCGCGGCGTTTACCGGGGTGTTAATGGCTTCCCGTATCGGTTCCGCCACGCCTACCAGCGGAGACGGCCTTCTTTTAACGTCCTATGCCGCGGTATTTTTGGGAAAAACCATGTTTAAAAACGGGGTTCCCAATATTTGGGGAACCTTTACGGGGGCGGCTATTCTGGGTATCCTGGCCAACGGTTTAACCATCATGCGGGCGCCCACCTTTCTGCAGGACGTGTTAACCGGTTCCATTATCGTACTGGCGGTTATCCTCCCCAAACTGGGCCGAAGGGCGCGGCGGGCATGAGAAAGGGTATAGTGGCAGGGTATTTCCTGGGCGGGTATCCGGATATTTCTTCCTCCACGGAGATTATGAAAAAAAGCTCCCCGGAGGTGGATGTTTTTGAGATCGGTTATCCTGCGGAGGATCCCTTTCTTGACGGGGATATCATCCGGCGGGCTCATAAAAAGGCGCTTGAACCGGGGGCGCCGGGGATCAGCTATTGGAAAACGCTGCGGGAGGTTTTGGACAAGCCCGTGTGGATCATGGCGTACCGGAAAACCTTTATTTGCAACGGCCTTTACCGGGAATTCGCGGAACGGAAGCTGGCCGACGCGCTGGTACTTCCCGACTGTACCGATGAGGAACGTTTTGCGCTTCAGGAGGAACTTTTGGTCCGGGGGACGGAGGTTGTGGGTTTTGCCAGCAGTGAAACGCCGCCGGAACAGTTCGCGAGGATCGCGTCCAGGCATAAAACCGTCTATTTTCAGCTTTACCTGGGCAAAACCGGTTTGACCGGTAAAAACGGGGGGGATCCCGCGCCGTATATTGACGCGATAAAAAACTTTCCGGGGG
>JAISOO010000179.1 GCA_031275595.1 Spirochaetaceae bacterium
TCGGTTCCGCGGGCGTGTCCGCGGTGCCCATGGCCGCCCGGGTTTCCAACAAGGTGGGCCTGGAGTACGATCCGGGGAACTTCCTCCTGATGCACGCCATGGGCCCCAACGTGGCCGGCGTTATCGGCACCGCCATTGCCGCGGGGGTCATGATTGCGGTCTATGGAGGCTGATAAAGTACTAAGCCGCGTGTGAATGAACACGGGGTTGTGAAAGTTTGAACTTGCTCGGATTGCTTCTTGGGTGTAACATTTGCGTATCGTTTGAATCGACAACATCGCCCTGAAGGGTGAGGTATGTTGTTCTCATAGGGTATTGCGTTCGGGGTTTAATACCTTTTTAACCGTCCTGAAGTTCCCCCGCCGGAAGGCGGGTTCTTGGGTATTAAACCCCTCGGCACGGATAATGGGGCAACAAATACGAGGAATGTTCAGGAAGCGATTAACTTTATGGATATCCCCGAGTAATCCTATTGCGAATAGCGTAGTGGGTTTGCTTCAGAATCTCAGGGGCAAACGATACCTTTTGCTTGTTAAGTGAGCCGGTTTCAAAACAAACCGTGTTGTTTGAGAAGGGATGGGGCATGACAATTCACGGAACCGGCTGTTGTTTAATGGATTCTCTTTACCGGGCGGATTTCTCCGGCTCTGTTTTTCAAGCCGCCCTTTCCCGGCGGGAAGGGGATGGGGGGTTGACTCCGGGGAGGTTGGTGTTTGCCGAGAATTTTGAGCGCTTCATGGGAAAGCCCTACGAGGAAGCCCTGGGGTCCCTTATCGAGGGAAAGGGTTCCGATTCCCAAAACCTGGGAGGGCCGTCGGTGGTATCCCTTGCCCACGTTGCTCAGGTACGCCCCGGGGACGAGGTTTGTTTTTTTGGAGTCCGGGGAAATGATGAAACCGGCGGCCTCGTGGAAAAAGCCCTGGCCCGGCTCCCTTTTAAAAAATATCATCTGAGTATCCGGGACGGGGCAACTCCCCGGACAGACGTACTCTCGGATCCCCGTTACGATAACGGCCATGGGGAGCGGACCTTCATTAGCCTTTTGGGGACGGCCTCCCGTTTTGGTCCCCCGGATTTGGGGGCTTCCTTTTTTGAAGCGGATATCATCGCCTTGGGGGGGACCGCCCTGGTTCCGGCCCTCCATGACGGCCTGACGGAACTCTTGAAACAGGCTCAGGGGGCGGTGACCGTGGTAAACCTGGTCTACGATTTTAGGAGCGAGTATGCCGCTCCGGGAAAAAAATGGAGGCTGGGAATTCGGGATGATGCCTATCCCTATATCGATGTTCTTATCGCCGACCGGGATGAGGTCTTAAAAACCTCGGGTCGGGATTCCCCGGAGGAAGCCGCGGCATGGCTCCTTTCCCGGGGAGTGGGAGCGGTGGTTATCACCGAAGGGGCTCGGCCTGTACGCCTTGCCGCGGGAAAGGGGCTTTTTGCCCCCCGGGAATTAACCGCCATGCCGGTCTGCGAAATTATCAACCAGGAACTCTCCCTGCCCCGGAAATCTCCGGGGGATACCACCGGCTGCGGCGACAATTTTGCCGGAGGGATCATCGCCGGTATAGCCGAACAATTGGGCGCCCTTCCCCGGGGCAGCCTGGACCTTCGGGAAGCCTGTATCCCCGCGGTCGTCGCCGGAGGCTTTGCCTGTTTTACCGTTGGAGGCACCTACTACGAATCCTATCCCGGAGAAAAACAGAAAAAAATCGAACCCTACATCAGGGCCTATGGGAAGCATCTTGGGGGGATACTATAAACCGTTCAGGCCATGGCCGCTTTAAATTTTGAGGCCGTTTCAAAACCAGCCGGGTTTTGAGACAGCCTCATGCGGCTTGGCGATGATGATTTTTTAGGCTATTTTCTTTTCCCCCTTTCCATACTGGAAAAAAACAGCCTCTTATGGCATAGTAATAACACAAGAGAGGTTTAATGGTGTATAAAAGTGTGGACCCCAAGGTGAACTTCCCCAAATTAGAAGAGGAGATTCTCTCCTTCTGGGAAAAAAACGACATCTTTAAAAAATCCATAGCCCGGCGGGAAGGAGCGGAGGCGTATGTGTTCTATGACGGCCCTCCTTTTGCCACGGGAATGCCCCATTTCGGCCATTTTGTGCCCAGTACCATCAAGGACATTATCCCCCGTTATCAGACCATGAAGGGTAAAAAGGTGGAACGCCGTTTCGGCTGGGACTGCCACGGTTTGCCCGTGGAGAACCTTATCGAAAAAGAGATAGGGCTTAATTCAAAAACCGATATTGAGCGTTACGGGGTGGCGGCTTTTAACGAGGCGTGCCGCGCTTCGGTACTCCGTTATGTCCGGGAATGGCGGGAGGTGATTACCCGCCTGGGACGCTGGGTTGACTTTGACCATGACTACAAGACCATGGACCGGGATTATATGGAAACCATCTGGTGGATCATGAAATCTCTTTGGGAACGGGGTTTGCTCTACGAGGGGCACTACATATTGCCCTACTGTCCCCGGTGCGCCACGGTACTCTCCAATCATGAGCTTAACCTGGGGGGCTACAAGGATGACCACGATCCGGCCATTACGGTCCGTTTTAAGGTTAAAGCGGGGGGGGGGGCTCCACCCCGCAACGGGGTCCCCGCTACGTCTCCGGTTCCCGACAAGCTCCTCCGGGAAACATTGAATGATCATACCTATTTGTTGGCCTGGACTACCACCCCCTGGACCCTGCCTTCGAACCTGGCCCTTACCGTGGGGCCGGATATCGATTATGTGATGGTCCAGGACGGAGAGGATCGTTATATATTGGCGGACGCCCGGCTTACGGCTTACTATAAAAATCCTCCCAAAATGCCCGGTGAGAAGGAATTGGCCGCCGGTGCGGTCCCCCTTGAGGGCGATTGCCGGATTCTCTGGCGTATGAAGGGTATCGATCTCCTGGGACTGGAATATGAACCCCTCTTTCCCTATTTTACCTCGGCCCGGGAACAAAACGCCTTCCGGGTTTACTCCGGGGACTTTGTTTCCACCGAGGACGGTACCGGGATCGTCCATACCGCCCCGGGTTTTGGAGAAGACGACCAACGGGTTCTTAAAGGTACAGGGATTCCCGTGATCTGTCCCGTGGACGAGGAGTGCCGTTTTACCGGTGAGGTGGCCGATTACCAGGGGATCTTCGTAAAGGACGCGGATAAGGCCATCATGGAACGGCTCAAGGCCGAGGGGAAGCTGATAAAACGGGAACAGATCCTCCATGCCTATCCCCATTGCTGGAGATGCGGCAGCCCCCTCATCTACCGGGCGGTGGGTTCCTGGTTCGTCAATGTGGAAAAGATCAAACAGGACATGCTGGATGCCAATAGTCAAATTTACTGGGTTCCGGAACATATCAAAACCGGCCGTTTTGGTAAGTTGCAGGAAGGCGCCCGGGATTTGGCCAACAGCCGGAATCGGTATTGGGGAAACCCTCTGCCCATCTGGAAATGCCCGGACTGCGGCAAAACCATCTGTGTGGGAAGCAGGGCGGAATTGAAGGAGCTTTCCGGCCAGGAGCCTGATGACCTCCATAAGCATTTTGTGGACGAGCTCACCATTCCCTGTTCTCGGGTAAGCCGAAGTTCTGAAGGAACCGCGGCGCATGGCGCCGAGCCTTGTTCCGGCACTATGCGCCGGATCCCCGAGGTCTTGGATTGCTGGTTTGAGTCCGGCGCCATGCCTTATGCCCAAAACCACTATCCCTTTGAGCATAAGGATTCTTTTGAAGCCCATTTTCCGGCGGATTTTATTAACGAAGGGCTGGATCAGACCCGGGGCTGGTTTTATACCCTGACCGTTTTGGCGGCGGCCCTGTTTAAACGTCCCGCTTTTAAAAATTGTATCGTCAGTGGCCTGGTTCTGGCATCGGACGGAAAAAAGATGAGTAAAAGCCTGCGGAACTACACCGATCCCATGGAAGTGGTCAATTCCTTTGGGGCGGACGCCCTGCGGCTTTTTTTGATCCACTCGGCCCTGGTAAAATCCGATGATCTCCGGTATTCCGATGAAGGGGTTCGGGAGGTGATGAAGAGTATCCTCATCCCGCTGTGGAATGCCTACAGTTTTTTTGTGACCTACGCTAACATTGATGGGATAAGCCCCACAGGAGCGCCCCGGGATCCCTCGAATCCCCTGGATAAATGGATCCTTTCGGTGGCGGAAACCCTGGTAGAAAAAGTGGGGGGCGCTCTGGACGCCTACGATCTTTCCCGGGCGGTGGATCCGATCGTGGAATTTATCGATCTCCTCAACAACTGGTATATCCGCCGATCCCGCCGACGGTTTTGGCGTGCTTCTGCCAGCGGAAACTTCGAGAACGACACCGACAAGACCGAGGCCTATGGAACCCTTTACGATGTGTTAAAAACGTTGATCACCGTGGCCTGTCCCTTTATGCCCTTTACTACCGATGCTGTCTGGCAAAATCTCCGCGGGGAAGGGGATGCCGAATCGGTTCACCTGACCGATTTTCCCCTCCCTCGGGCGGAAAGGCGGGACCGGGAATTGGAATACAAGATGGGGGTGGTCCAGCATGCGGTTTCCATGGGCCGAGCCCTGCGGTCCCAGTATAACCTCAAGGTTCGGCAGCCCCTCAAGGCGGTGGAACTGGTAACCCGGAATGCCGATGAGAAGCGGGTGTTTCTGGAGATGGAGGATATTATTCGTGAAGAGCTTAACGTAAAAAGCGTGATCTTCCGGGACAATGAGGAGGAACTGGTAGAATATGAGGCCAAGGCAAACTTTCGTATCCTGGGGAAGGAATTGGGCAAGGATATGAAGGCTGCCGCGGATCGGATTGCCGCTTTAAGCCAGCTTGAGATTCAGGGGCTCCTGGAAGGGGCCACCCTTTCTATTGAAGTGTCGGGAAAATCCGTGGAAATTACCGCGGAAAAGGTGGATATCCGGCGAATTGAAAAGGCTAATCTGCGGGTTCTCAACGAGGGGACCCTTACCGTTGCCCTTTATACGGAGGTAACCGAGGAATTGATCCAGGAAGGGGATGTTCGGGACCTTATTCGGGGGGTGCAAAATTTACGAAAGGATAAGGGTTTCGCGGTGACCGACCGGATCCGGCTGCGCCTCTACGGTTCGGAGCGGCTTAAGGCGGCTTGGGAGGCCTTTTCGGACTATGTGGCCGCGGAAACCCTGGCCCTTTCGGTGGTATGGGAGAAAACCCGGGGACGGGAATTGGACGCCGGGGATGAAACGTGGATAGTCGATATTGATAAGGCATAAACGATGAAAAATAGAGGATCCGGCGTCTTGATCTTAGGGATTATATTTTTGATGTCCTGCGCCACCAGTCCCAAAACAACGCCCCTGGATGAAAGCGGGGATTTTGCAGCCCTGGCTCCCGGAGCCTTGGCTTATTTCTTTATTGATGTTCCCCGCTCGCGTCCCCTGCTGGAGTTCATTTCTCTGGGGGGATTCAGCGGGAAAGACGCCGCCGAGTTTTTGGATAAAACCGATTCCGCGGTGGCTGCCGCCTATCCGCCGGAATCCGGCCGGTCCTTCCTGGTGGCGGCCCGGGGCAAATACCCCAGCGGACGGATAGGCCTCTCCTTTGCCTTTAATTCCGCCTGGAAAAAGATCCCTTCGGCCGCCGGAAGTTCCTACTGGCGCTCCGACCGGAATGGTCTTTCGGTTTCTTTGAATTCCCGCCGCGCCCTGGTATCCGACGGGGACCCCTTGGCTCCCCCCCCTGGGGTAGAGGCCCCCGCTGTTTTTGAGACCCTCCGCCGCGACGCCTTTCTGGCCGGCTGGACCGATGACGGAGGCGTCTCAATAAACCGGTTTCTGACACTGCTGGAAATTCCCCTTCAGATTCCCGCGGATCGGATCCTTTTTGGTATTTTCGATGCCCCGGAGGGGGAAAAGGGGAAGGAATATGAGGCGTTTTTGCGGATTGAAACACCTTCGGTAAACCATGCCAAGGGATTGTTGGCTGTTTTTTCGCTGACCCGGATTTTTATGGCCGCTTTGCCCCCCGTGGAGGAGGAAGATCCCCTGACATTGGCCGCCGCCCTTTTTACCCATATTCCCACCCAGGAAGATAGGGCTTTACTCATCCGTACCGGTTCTCTGAAGCCCCAAGGGATAGCTTTACTTTTTAACATATTGTCGTTATATTCAAACTAGGAAATCTCTGAAAACTGCGGTTTTCAGAGATTTCCGTTGGTTAAATACTCTCCGGCTTAATCGGGCCGGCCGAAATTTGTGGTCTTGTTTGAGCCCCCTTAGCTCTCTGACAAGCCTGGTGATTTCTCATTAACGGACCTTTAGTTCAGGGGGGGAGAAATGGTGTTTATGAGCGGAATTTGTTCGGAAATTGAGGTTTTCGAATAACGCTATTAGAGGAATCTCTGGAACCCCCATTGGGCGTTCCTTATAAATTTAAAGCGCTGTTTCAAAAACAGGATCCGCCGGATGAGCGGATTTGAAACGGTTTTATGCCAAAAGGATTTACCATGCCGACCTATGAATATGAATGTAAAAGCTGCGGGTATCTTTTTGAGGTTTTTCAGACCATGAGTGAAGATCCTCTAACCAGCTGTCCCCAATGCGGCAAGGAAGTGCGCCGCCTTATTAACGGCGGTTCCGGTATTATTTTTAAGGGTTCCGGTTTTTATGTAACCGATAAGCATGGGGGGAGTAAACCCGCTGTTTCCCCCGCCAAACCTGCCGAAGGGGAAACTTCCGATAAATCTAAGGCGGTTCCGCCTGTCTCGAAAGCTGAAAACGTAAGGGCCGAGCCGGTAAAAACAACCCGTGACGGTCAGGAAAAAAAAGCTGCCGGGTAAAAAGGGCTGCGTGATGGGAACCAGGGGAAGAAAAGGTATCATCATTAAAAGAAAAAAAAACCTTTCCCCGGGCGGTTTCCTTAAAAGAGCTGTTTTAGGAAAGGCTGCTGTAGAGAGGCTTTTTAAAAAATTCATTTTTTGGGAACGGTCCTTAATTTTCTGGTTTTTATGTTCCCAATACCGGGCTGATTTCTCTATTACAGAGGCATGAAACATCCCCGTTTTTTTTGCGAACGCTGCGGCGCCGAAGTAAGCCGGGATACAAGACATTGTCCCCGGTGCGGACGGTATTTTGCCTCGGTCCGATGCCCCGCCTGTGGTTTTGTGGGGGATGAAGGGCTTTTTAAGGGAGGCTGTCCTATCTGCGGGTATTCCGCTGTTCCGGGGCAGGGGAGGGGGGATATAAAATCTTCTCCCCGGGAGGAGGTAGGAAGCCTGCCCCTCTGGATGTACATCCTGGCAGGAGCGATTCTGCTGGCGGTTTTTGGATTCCTTTTTTTTACCCTGATTTGAAAGGCCTATCCCCTCCCCGGTTTTGCCGGGGTCTCAGGTGAATTTCTTATGAGAAGATGGTAAACCCCACTTAAATGCGTATCAATACACGACTGTTTTTATCGCAACGAAATGATTATACTGGACTCTGAAGAGGATTGTTATGGAAAAACGGAGCGCCCAAATTTTAAAAATTATTTCGGAAAATCAACGGATTGAAGTTTCCCGGCTCGCCGAATTATTGGAGGTATCCCCGGTGACTATTCGTAAAGACCTGGATTTTCTGGAGGAAAAGGGGCTTATCAAACGGGAGCATGGCTTCGCCATCCTAGGCTCCCTGGACGATATAGGAAACCGGCTGGCCGTCAATTATGAAATAAAGCGGCGGATTGCCCAATTGGCGGCTGCCCTGATAAAGGCGGGGGAAACGGTGATGATCGAATCCGGATCCTGTTGTACCCTTCTGGCGGAAGAATTGGCCATGGGGAAAAACAACATCACCATCATAACTAATTCCGCCTTTATCGCCAATTATATCCGCAAATATTCCGGAGTACGGCTCCTGCTTTTGGGGGGGGATTATCAACGTGTTTCCCAGGTGACGGTAGGTCCCCTTACCCGGACAAATCTGGAAGAGTTTTTTGTGGATAAACTTTTTATCGGCGCCGATGGTTTTACCCAACGGACCGGCTTTACCGGTAATGATTATTCCCGGGCGGAAACCGTACGGGATATGGCCCGGCAGGCAAACAAGACCCTGATCCTTACCGAATCGAGAAAATTTAACCAACAGGGAACGGTATCTCTATTACCGACAGAAGATATCGGCGGCGTTTTTACCGATGACGGGATCCCCGAAGCTCAGGAACAGTACCTGGAAAGCCGAAATGTAAAGGTTTACAAAGTACCCCTCCATCTTCCGGGCTGAGTACCCCAGGGTAAAACATTTGCCCTGAGGCGGGATCCCTCTCAGACCCCAGGGCGGGCGCATTAAAATTTCTTAGAGATCGGTTGCCGAGGGTTCCGTTTGAGCGGCAAATCCCGATTGGAACAGCAATTGTTCAAGATACTCATCAGACCCGGCCATCTGTTTGATCCTGCTCGTGATGCTTCGATGTGACCGGCTATCCGATCGTGCCAGGGAAAGCGCGATTTTACGCATGAACGCCAGGTTCTCAGGCGTATTACCGCTCTTTATCCGGCAGGTTGCTTTTTGCCTTTCCCGCCAATGCCGCGGGGGAGCGAGAATTCCCCCGTGAGCGCGCCCGAAAATGAACACGAAACATTGAGTGGGTTGATCCAAAAAAGTAACACGGCGTAGGCCCCAAAGGAGCTACAGTAACTGAAAAAGGCATCAGGCCGCCTGGAATTCCCCACCTGCGGAGACCGGTCCCCGGGCTCCGCAGGCGAATTCTACCGGCAAGCGAACGGGGGGAATTCCCGCTCCCCCGCGGGCCTCGCGGATAAGGCGCAAAAAGTAACCGCGCGGGGTTGTTGATTTTTTTGGGATTTTTTTATATATAACTCATTATGATAGAAGTTCATAACCTTACAAAACGGTACGGACCCGTAGAAGCGGTAAAGGATGTGTCCTTTTCAGTGGGTAAGGATCAGGTCCTGGGCTTCCTCGGGCCGAATGGGGCGGGAAAAACCACCATCATGAAGATCCTGACTGGGTATCATTTCCCCTCGGAAGGGACCGCGTGGGTGGACGGTATTTCCGTGCAGGATGATCCGGTGGAGGTAAAGAGCCGCATCGGGTACCTTCCCGAAAGCGTTCCCCTGTATGGGGATTTAACCCCCCGGGAATACCTCGCCTTTGTGGCCCAGGCCCGGCTTATCCCCCGGCAGGAGCAAGAAGCGAAGATCCAGTCCGCCCTGGAAGCCTGCGGGCTCAGGCAGGCGGCGGGCAAAAAGATTGAAAACCTTTCCAAGGGGTATAAACAGCGGGTGGGGCTTGCCCAGGCAATTATCCACGATCCCCCCATTCTCATCCTGGACGAGCCCACCTCCGGGCTGGACCCGAACCAGATCATCGAGATCCGCGGCCTCATCATGGAACTGGGCAAACGGAAAACCGTTATCCTTTCCACCCATATTTTACAGGAAGTCGAGGCGGTTTGTTCCCAGGTACTCATCCTCAACGAGGGCAGGATCGCCGCCCAGGGGACACCCGGGGAAATCGCCGGTACCATGAAGGGGGGGGATACCTGGGAATTGATCCTGAAAGGGACGGACGCCGCAGGCTTACAGGACGGGCTTGGCTTTCCCGGCGGGGATGGCAAGCCGGGCAGTATCAGCGATGGTCCCGATGGCACAGTCAACGTGAGCTTTTTCCTGCCCCCCCGGGAATCGGGGAGCGAATGGGCCGATGGGGAACGGATCTTTGACTGGGCCCTTTCCCGGAATCTTAAAATCCTCCGGATGGACCGGAAGCGGATCAGCCTGGAAGATATTTTTGTCAAATTAACCAGCGAAGAGGAGTCCCAGCCATGAAGTACCTGCCGCGTAAAGCCCTCGTCTTGGCAAGGAAAGAGCTCTATTCCTACAGTATTTCTCCGGCCTTTTATGGAATCGGGGTGTTTTTTCTCCTGTTTACCACCCTGTGGTTCTTTTATTTCCAGCGCTTTTTCTCTTTAAACACCGCTACCCTGCGGCCCTTTTTTTCGGTCTTCCCCATGGCCTTCGTCATCGTGATCCCGGTGATCACCATGAAAAGCTGGGCGGAGGAACGGAAACTGGGGAGTGTGGAAATTCTGCTGACCATGCCTTTCTCCGAATGGGATCTGGTCCTGGGGAAATTTTTTTCCTCCTTTGCCGTGCTGCTGGCGATCATCGCCCTGACCGTACCGGTGCCCTTGAGCCTTTTGCCCCTTGGCTTTTTTGACGGCGGGGTCATTGCGGGGGAATATGCCGGGGCCCTTCTTCTGGGTTCCTCCGCCACCGCCCTGGGACTTTTCCTCTCCTGCCTGTCGAAAAATCAGGCGGGAGCCTTCCTGGGAAGCTCCGTGGTGCTCCTCTTGGTGATGCTGGCCAGTCAATTGACCATGACCTTCAACCTGCCCCTGTGGCTGAGCGAAGCGGTTAATTTCATTTCCCTGTCCTTTCATTTTGAAAGTTTTTCCAAGGGACTTATCGATACCCGGGATCTGGCCTTTTTTATTATCACCACGGTGCTGTTTTTGTTTTTTAATACCCGGGTACTGCTTTTCAGGAAATGGAGGTAAGGGATGACCAAAAGACAAAACTGGATCTTGACGGTTATATCCGTCGCCGCCCTCGTCCTGGGTTTATTGTTAAGCCGGCGGATCTGGTTCCGGCTGGATCTAACCAAAAACAAGGCCTATACCATTTCCCCGGTTTCCCGGAATCTTTCCGGCGAGATTCCCGACCAGGTACGGATCACCTATTATGTGTCCGACCGGCTTTCCGCTATCCACCCCGTCCCCGGGGAAATTGAGGATCTCCTCCGGGAATACGCGGCCTACTCCCGGGGAAGGATCCGTTTTATCCGGCGGGATCCCGCAAAAACCGGGATGGTTGAGGCGGTGGAGCAAATGGGGATACAACCCCGGCAGATTCAAAGTGTCGAGCGGGACGAGGCGACCTTCGCTACGGTGTATACGGGGATTGCCATCGAATATCTTGACCAAATTGAGGTGCTGCCCTGGGTGTTTTCCCTGGATACCCTGGAGTACGATTTAAGCTCCCGGATCCGTGCCATGCTGCGGGAATCGGAACGGGAAGTGGGGGTTTTAGTCGGGGACGCGGATAAACAGTGGGCATCGGATTACGGATACCTGGATCAGGTTTTTACCCAGTCGGGGTATCGGGTCAGAGCGTTAAGTCCCGGAGAAGAGATAAGCGATGTCCTTCCGGTCCTATTGGTGCTGGGAGGGGTGGAGGAACTGGATGAGTGGGCCCTCTACCGCATAGACCGGTATATTCAGAACGGGGGAAAGGTTCTTTTCGCCCTGGAAGGGGTCTTTGTGGATGCCAAAAACACCCTTGAATCCCGGGTGAAAAATGACGGCGGCCTGCTTGCCATGGTTGCGTCCTACGGCGCCGCGGTACAGCCCGAAATGGTGTTGGATCGTACCGCCCTGACCCTTCAGTACCAGACCGCGACTCCCAACGGGTCCATACAGTTGAGGATAATCCGGTATCCCCACTGGATAGGGGTATTGGCGGAAAACGGTAACCCGAAACATCCCCTCACCGCGGGATTCGGGGGGGTGGACCTTTTTTGGGCAAGCCCCATAAACGTGAGCCCCCCCGAATCGGTGGAGGGGGAGATCCTCTTTTCCTCCACCCCCGACGCGTGGCTCATGACCAAGGACTTTTCCGCAAACCCCGAGACCAGTTACCTCTTTGAAATGGAAGCGGAGGATACTCGGGGAAGTAAGGTACTCGCCGTTGCCCTTTCGGGGAAATTTCCCGGCTGGTTCAGGGATAAGCCCAAACCGGTCCGGGAAGGCTCCGGGGAGGAATTACCGGATCTTCCCGCGGAAGCCCGGGAATCCCGGATAGTGGTCCTTGGCGACAGCGATCTGGCCACTACCCTCATTCAAATGACCCAGGGGCAGGGCTTTCAGAACCTTGATTTTATGCTCAAAACCACGGATTGGCTGGGGAATGATGATGATATCATTGGTATCAGAAACCGGCAGCCCCAGGCAGGACGGCTTGACCGGATTATCGATCCCGAAAAACGGCTCAAGGCCATGAGGTTCAGCCAGATTCTCAATGTGGGGATCATTCCCCTGGGGATCGTGGTAGCGGGCGTCCTGCGGAATCTTAAAAGACGGACAAAAACGAAAGGAAGGGAGCTTTCCGATGGAGTTTAAAAAGAAATTATGGATCCTTTTGGTTATAACCGGCGTACTCGGGTTGGCATATACCGCTGCCGTGGTTTTTGATCCTGAACGGGTCAATGCCCGGGACGCATCCTATGTCTGGCTTCAGCCCGAATGGGTGGACCAGGCAGACCGGGTGGAGATCTATGACCAGGGGAACGAGGGGGTTACCCTGGTACGGAACAGCGGCGGATGGTTTGTTTCCTTTGAGGGGAAAGAGTATCCGGCCAAACAAGCCCGGGTAGCGGACCTCTTCCGGATTCTTTCAACCAAAGCGGCCTATCCTGTCCGGGCTTCTTCAGCCGCCTCCCATGAAAAACTTGGCCTTGCCGCCGAAAAAGCCTCCCGCGTCGTCGTCCGGGGCGGCCCGGGTACGACCTATCCTCTGCTGGATCTGCTTATCGGTGAGGGGGATGCTTCGGGTAAGGAGGTGTACCTCCGCAAAAACACCCAGGACGAGGTCCGTTCCGGGGAAAACAAACTTGCTTCGTATATTACCGGCGCCCGTTCTTCCTGGTACAACCTGCGGCTTTTTCCGGAAAACGAAGCCGCCCCGGTGGGGGCCGATATGGTTCAGCGGATTATCCTTATCCCTCCCGCAAATCCTCAGGATGAAAATCCCCCGGCTCCGGGGTTTACCTTCAGCCGGAACGGGGCAAACTGGATACAAGAGGGGGGGACCGGGGAGGCTCTGGATACGGGTAAGATAGAATCCTATATTCGTGCCGTACTGGAAGCGGAAGGGGAGGACTTTGTTTCTTCGATAAGTTCCGCGGATCCGGTCTTTATTGAAGGGCAGATTACCCTGCAAATCGGGGACAATACCACCCGGGTCATCAGGATCGGGCCCCTTGTGGGGTCGGGGAACCGCTCCGCCCTGCCATCCGGCTCCGACTATGTTTACTCCCTGGCGGAGTGGACGATGAACCGTATTTTCAGAGATGCTTCTTATTTTGTGACGCAATAAAGGCCCGGTATTTTTCCGGATCGCTTTTAAAGGCCACCACGGAAGATACCGGATCCTCCATGGCCTTTTCCAGGGCTTTTTCGGCTTCCAAGATGAGTCTCTCCTCGTCGACGAGCCTTCCCGCCCGGGAACTAAGGCCGATGCAGAGATCGGTCTTTTGGAAGGTCGGCGGCAGGCGTTGCAGCATCTGCTCATGGAAAATTTCGGATTTTGTCAGCCCCTGGGCCACATCGATATTGGGAATAATAACCGAAATACCCCGGTCCCCTTTTTCAAAAACCAGATCCCGGTGGATAAAATAGTTTACCGCTTCATCGGCAAGTTTAACAAATACCGACTCGTTGATTTTTTTTGAAGGGGCGAATTCTATAACAGCGAAAACCAGATCCTGCTCTGAGGCGGCACAGCGGTGGAGTTCTGAAGAAAGTCGATCCTTGACATAGTCCTCCCATCCGATATTGCCATGGGGCGAATAGAGCCCCCGGGGCTCTTCCGGCGGAAGCTCCCCAGCCGCTTTGGGAGCGGCTTCCACCTCGGCCGCAAAGTCCTCCCCGGAAAAAACAGCTTCCCCCCCGGAGGCCCCGTCTTCTTCCGGGACCGGGCCGCCGGTCCCGTGTTTCCGGGACGCTCCCTCGGGTACCGCAGTCTTGGCTTGGAGGAATTCCATGATCAGGGTGGAAAAGGCAATGGCCAGGGCCGCTAAAATCGCGAGAAGGGTATATTTCAATATGTCGATAAGACCGTCATAGTCGATATAATTGGAGACCGCGCTGATAGTGGTATTTCGGATACCCTCCAGTCTGAGGGGCATAAAGAAAGGTTCCCCCGAAAGGCCGAATACATTTTTAAACCGGGGGGACTCACCCACCCAGGTAATAATCCTGCCCCGCTCCCGTTCAAAGGTATCTACCCCCAGCGGTCCGGAAATGATTACAGCCTGGAGGGTCTGTGAATCCATAAGGGCATCCTGAATGGCCTCTCGAAAGGGTTCATTCATAAATCCCAGAATTCTCGATACCGAAGAAGAGATATCCACCAATTCGGTAAATTCCCGTTCCGCTAATCTTTGACGCTCGTTAATACCGGTAATGATGTTATACGCCGCAATTCCCAGAGCCAAAACATATACCGCTATACAAATAAGTGCTATAACCGATGATACTTTCTGACGCATGAACCTATTATATACGTTTTTTTAATATCATGCTAGGATAAACAACATTATTTTGGGGCTTTTTGAAAATTCCGCCGGTTTTAGCGGCGAAAGGTGTAATTAACAATGATAGTGAGGAAAAGACAGCTCCCCCCGGGATGGTACCCCCAAACCCCCCAGGAGATCAGGGAATTTCTTAAGGATTACGAGGGGGCAGGGGAACGGCCGGCCTCGGCGGTGATGGCCCCCCACGCGGGGTGGTTTTATTCCGGGGCGCTCGCGGCCCGGGCCATCGCGGCCCTGGATCGGGAGGCCGATACGGTGGTGGTCATCGGCGGGCACCTTCCCGCCGGGCTGCCCCCCCTTTTTGCCGAAGAGGACGGGGCGGCAACCCCCTTGGGAACCATGGAAATCGACGGGGAATTCAGGGAGATTCTTAAAAAAGCGCTGGGAGGTTCCGGCGATCCCTATCAGGATAACACCGTGGAAATACAGCTCCCCATAGCGGCTTATTTTTTGCCCCGGGCCCGGCTCCTCTGGCTGCGGCTTTCTCCGGACAGAGCTTCCTTTGAAGCGGGGAAACGGATCGCCCAAACCGGGATGGCCCTGAAACGGAAAACCGTGCTTATCGCCTCGACGGATCTGACCCATTACGGACGTCATTATGGTTTTATGCCCCATGGGACCGGGGAGAAGGCGCTGGAATGGGTCAAAACGGTAAACGACGCCCGGTTTATTGCTGCCGTGGAGGCGGGGGATCCCGGCCTGGTGCTGGAGCGGGCGGAACGGGGAAAGGCCGCCTGT
>JAISOO010000132.1 GCA_031275595.1 Spirochaetaceae bacterium
GGTACTGGTGATACCGTCCACATCCCGATCGCCGAAGACCAGGACCTTCTCTCCCTCCTCCTTGGCGGCGAGGATCCGGTCCACGGCGTCTTCCATGCCGGGTAGTTCAAAGGGGTTGCGCAGATACCGGAGTTCCTCCTCAAGAAAATACCGGAGTTCCTCCCCCCGAATAATATCCCGTCTGGCAAGGATCGAGGCGGTAAGCTGATCACAATCGTATCTCGCGGCCAGGTCTTTCACCAATTCCGGGGGGATATCCCGTTTTTCCCAATTCATGTTAATCTCCCTAAGGAGCCGCGCGGCTCCTAAATATAGTCCCAACTGTCAAGCCGTCTTTCCAGGGCGGCGGCCACTATCCCCAAGACCACGGCCCGGATCTGCCGGAAGGATGCCCCATCCGGAATATACCGGGAAAGCAGGACGGGCTTGAGGGATTCGACGGTCCTGAGCCAGCGCCTGCCCCCGGGATCAAGACTTAAGCGGTCCCGTTGGTCTTCAGCGCAGGAAGCACAGAGCAGCCCGCCGCCGCCGGGAGAATACCATAATACTTCATCCGCCCCGGCTTCACAAGCGCAGGATGAACAACGGTCCAGGGGAGGACGTATGCCGAGCAGCTTCGCCCAGTTCCATAAAAAATGAATAACCAGCCGGGAATCGGTCCCTTCATCGGCGGTTTCCAGGGCATCCAGGGTTTCGTCGATCAGGGACAGAGCTTCGGTCCAGTCTCCGCCTCCACCGTGGGAAGCCAAAATAGTCTCCGCCAGGGAAAAGGCGGCCATGGACCGGTTATAGGTTTCCCGCAGGCCCGGCCTCCAGGAGAGAACGTCAAAGTCGGTTACCTTCCGGGCGTCCCGGACCGGATCATGGTAAATCCAGAGGGTCCCCCGGTGAAAGGGGGCCACATGGGCGCGGAGACGGCTTTTCGGTCCTCCATAGAGGGTGGCCTGGAGGAGCCCCTCCTCTGCGGTGAGGAACCAGGCATCCCGGTTGGATTCCCCGGCGGCTCTGACCCGGAGGACCAGGGCGGAGTAGGTAAAGGTCCGGGCCATAGCTACCGGAGATCCACGGCAAAAATCTTGCTGTTCCGGCGCTGATCGTAGTTTTTACGCCGCAAGGGGGGGAGGCTTTCCACGGAGCACTCTTTAAATCCCAGGGACTCAAACCAGTCGTGGGTGCGGATGGTAAGGACGAAAACCCGATGGCATCCCTGTTTTACCGCCCGGTCGATAAGGAAACGGACCATACGCCTGCCCAAGCCCCTGTCGGTATAGGCCGGATCCGTGGCAACGGCGGCAATTTCTCCCTGACCTCCCCCCTGATGGTGGAGGGCGGCACAGGCATGGATGGAACCGTCTATATCAAAGACCACATAATCGGCCGTTTTTTCCTGGATGTCTTCGGCGTTCCGCCGTACCAGAATCCCCTGCTGCATCAAGGGTTCCATGAGCCTGAGAACATCCGGAATATCTTCGGTTCTGAGCCCTCGGATGGCTTCATACTCATCGGCATATACCATGGTCCCCGCCCCCAGGTTGGAAAAAAGCTCCCGCAGTACCGCCCCTTCTTCCCGGCCGTCGATGAGGTGTATCCGTTCGACTCCGGAGCGGGACGCCTGAAGGGCCAGACGGAGTTCCGCTAAGGGCCTGTCCGGCTCCCTGCCGGGGGGATTTAATTCCAAGACGGTCTCCGCCTCCGGGGGGGTTAAACGGATGATCCGTCCCTGACCGTCCAACTCAATATTTTCCGGTATCTTGTAGTCCCCCCCCCTTAGCCCCTGATGTACGGAGACGATAAAGAGTTTTACCGCCCCCAGGGCAACGGAAGCCTCCAGGGCTATTTCATCGCTGGGCACATTGTAGGGCTTACCTGAGGGACTATACCCGATACAGGGCAGGATGGGGACCATTCCCAGGTTGAGGATCCGGCGGATGGAATCGGTGAGGATCTTATCAACTTTTCCGGTATGTTCCATATCGACCCCCTCCACCACCCCCAAGCCCCGGGCGCGGACCAGGTTCCCAATCACCGCATCCACGGCGCCGGCGGAAAGGCCGGTCATAAACCGGGCGGCCGTATGGAAGGCGGCCATGGCGGCAAAGGGAATGGCCTCCGCCGAAGTAATCCGGGTGGATCCGGCGTAACGGGACTGTATGCCGTATTCCCCCAGCACCGAATCGATCCATTCCTTGGCGCCGGGAACTATCACCACCCGGAACCCCGTTTTTGCCAGAAGGGCCAGATCCTTCATCAAATAGGGGAAAAGGGGGTCTTCGGTAACCGGAAAATCGATTTTAAACACCATGGTGGAACCGTCAAAGCGGCTCTGGTAATGAAAGGCCTCCCGAACCAGGTCCATCTGGGATACGGATTTATTCATCCGGCATAACTCCGCATATTTAGAAAAATTTTTCAAAGCATACTATATTTTTAATAAATTCTATAGACCTTGGATAAAAAAAGTATTACTTTATAAAGAGGAAAGCTGGTTCAAACCTAACCGGGTTTTGAAACCGGCTCTGTAAAAGCGGTCTGCGGATGCGTATTTACATCAAATCTAAGCTGCGGCTCAAAACTTCAGTTTAGAAACAGCCGCAAATAAAAAGCAACTTTTGCTTTTTTATAAAATATTAACCATACTTTAAAGATGTCAGAACAAAGCGTAGTCCCCATAGATCAGATGCTTCCTCCAAAATTGCCCCTGGTAGCCCTTATGGGCCGGCCCATATTTCCGGGGATATTTACTCCCATCATGATTGGCAATCCCCCGGATGTGAAGGTCATTGATGACGCCGTGGCCGGGGATGGACTTATCGGCCTCGTGATGTTGATGAATGAGACCGAAATACCGGCCGTGGGCGATCTCTATAAGGTGGGTACGGCGGCAAAAATTGTCAAAAAAATCAACCTTCCCGATGGCGGGGTGAATATTTTTATCTCTACCCTCAAGCGGTTCAGGATCAAAAAAGCCCTTAATCCTTCAAATCCCATCGTGGCGGCGGTTGCCTATTTAGACGATGAGGAGGATAATACCAGCGAGGTAAAGGCCCTGACCCGGGCGTTGATCAGCGAAATGAAGCAGATCTCCGAAAACAACCCCCTGTTTTCCGAAGAAATGCGCCTTAATATGATCAATATCGATCACCCCGGTAAGATCGCCGATTTTATCGCCAGTATCCTTAATATCGATAAGACCGAACAGCAGAAGATACTGGAAGTCCTCAATGTCCGCAAACGGATGGAACAGGTCCTGGTTTTTATTAAAAAAGAACAGGAACTGCTGCGGATTCAGAAAAAAATTCAAAAGGAAATCAACGAAAAAATAGAAAAATCCCAGCGGGACTATTTCCTTAAAGAGGAGCTGAAGGCAATCAAAACCGAATTAGGGATGACCACCGACGCGAAAAGTTCCGAATACCAGCGCTTTAAGGAAAAATTCGATGCCTTTAAGTTTGATGGGGAGGTTAAAGAGGCGGTAGAACAGGAACTGGAAAAATTCAATCTGATGGATCCGAATTCGGCGGAATTTACCGTAACCCGGAATTATCTGGATGTGATTGTAAACCTCCCCTGGAACGACCCGGAACCGGATAATTTTGACCTTGCCAGCGCCCGGGATATTCTGGAGAACGATCACTACGGTCTTAAGGATGTAAAAAACCGTATTGTGGAATATCTGGCAGTTCGGAAATTACGGAGGGATACAAAGGGCTCCATCGTATGCCTCGTGGGTCCCCCCGGCGTGGGCAAAACATCGGTGGGCAAGTCCATAGCCCGGGCCCTGGGAAAGCAGTTCTTCCGTTTCTCCGTAGGGGGTATGCGGGATGAGGCGGAAATAAAGGGACACCGACGTACCTATATCGGCGCCATGCCCGGAAAGATCATCCAGGGCCTTAAAATCGTAAAAACCAAAGCGCCGGTTTTTATGATCGATGAAATCGACAAAATGGGGGTGAGCTTTCAGGGGGATCCCGCCAGTGCCCTCCTGGAAGTCCTGGATCCGGAACAGAACAACAGTTTTCGGGATCACTACCTGGACCTTCCCTTTGATATATCCCATATCTTCTTTATCGTTACCGCCAATACCCTGGATACTATCCCCCCTCCCCTTTTGGATCGGATGGAGATTATCCAGCTTCCCGGTTATATCGACAAGGAAAAAATCGAGATTGCCAAACGGTACCTGATACCGAAAAGCCTGGAAAAAAACGGCCTGAAAAAAAATCAGGTAAAATATTCCCAGCAATCCCTACTCCATATCGCCAACGGATATGCCCGGGAGGCGGGGGTCAGAAATTTTGAAAAAAACCTGGACAAGATCCACCGGAAACTGGCAAAGCAGATCGTGGAGGACGAAGAGTTACAGGCCAAAAAGGGAAAGGCCCAGGCCGAAGGGGTTCCAGGGGAAAATCCGCCGGATAAGACCGATGTGGACGATTTCCGGAAAGGTCCGGGCAAATTTATCATTGATAAAAAAATCATCGAAAAACACCTGGGCAAGCCCCTTTTCCCCGAAGAAATATTAAAAAGGGCCGACCGGCCGGGGATGTCCGTGGGCCTTGCCTGGACCAACATGGGGGGGGATACCCTGGTGATCGAGGCGATCTCGGTGGCCGGCAAGGAAGGGCTCACCCTCACCGGTAAAATGGGAGATACCATGAAGGAATCCGCCACTATTGCCATGACTTTGGCACGGAAACTGGGGGCGGAACGCTACGGGATTGATACGGCCTGGTTCGAGAAGAACCACATCCACCTCCACATCCCCGAGGGGGCCACCCCCAAGGACGGTCCCTCGGCGGGGA
This sequence comes from Spirochaetaceae bacterium, assembly GCA_031275595.1. Next base: position 4,803 of record JAISOO010000132.1, read on the forward strand.
TTACCATGGCGACAGCCCTCCTTTCCCTGATGCGGAACAAGGCTATCACCGACCGGATGGTTATGACCGGCGAACTCTCCCTCACCGGGCAGGTGCTTCCCATCGGGGGGCTCAAGGAAAAAACCATCGCCGCCCAGCGTAATAAGGCCCGGCATATCATCATCCCCAAGCAGAACCTCCGGGACCTGGATGAGATCCCCGACCATGTCAAAAAAGGGATCGAATTCCACCCGGTGGAACGGTTTGAGGAAGTATTGGCCCTGGCCCTGCCCGATTAAGGATGCCGTGTATACCCATCCCAAACTCACCGCCTTTACCGATACCCTGGAAGCCCTGTTCCATGAAGCCGACGAGGCCCTGGAAGAAAAGTGGGGAAGGCGTTTTTCCCTGCATCCCAACCGGCCCAAGCGGGGAGAAACCGGAAACCCGGAGACGGACGGCCTTTTTGAAGTGGCGCCGGATTTTACCCCGGGGATAGGTTCAAAACAAGGCCGGGGATACCTGATATCCTTCCGGGTCGCTACCCTTGAACCGGTTCAACCCGCCTTGTTTGAAGCTTTTATGGAAGAAGCCGCCCTCCAGATCCAGGAAAAACTCCCCCGGTATTTTCCAGGCCGGAAACTTGAGGTGGTTCGGGACGGCAAACGGTTCAAGATAATCGGGGACTTTTCTTTGGGAGAGGCCTAGTACCTTGTAATATCTAAAACTTTACAAATAATGAAGGAAGCGGTAGTATGCTCGCGGGAGGATACTACCTATGACACGAACCACGCGGAACATATCACTTAGCCCGGAAGAACG
>JAISOO010000158.1 GCA_031275595.1 Spirochaetaceae bacterium
GGGAAAAAGCGGGCTTTAGACCGCTTTTTCCAAAGCCTGTTTCAAAACCAACCGGGTTTTGAGACAGGCAGTATCTTGAGCCTTTACAAGATTAGGCGACATAGGCCTCCAAAAAACGCTGCCGGGAGGGATGCTGGAGCCGTTTGAGGGCCTTTTTTTCGATCTGGCGGATCCGCTCTTTGGTGAGGTTGAAACGGTCGCCGATTTCCTTGAGGGACATGGGGATGCTGTTGCCCAGGCCGAACCGGAACCGGATGATTTCCGCCTCTTTTTTGTTCAACGTCTTCAGTACCGTTTCAATGTCGTTTTGAAGGGTCATCTTAACCGCGTGTTCATCCGGGGAAGCGTAATTTTCATCCTCGATAAAGTCCCCCAGTATTGAAGAATCCTTGTCGGTGTAGATGGGGTTTTCCAGGGATACCAAGTCCCGGCTGATGTTGATCAGGTCCGACACCTGACCCGCGTCCATATCCAGGAGCCGGGCGACTTCGGTTATTTCCGCGTCAAGGTTGCTGTCGGTCTGAACTATTTTCCGGGCCTTTTCAATCTGAACCAGTTCGTTTGCCCGGTTAAGGGGGAGCCGGATCATCCTGGATTTTTCGCAGATTGCCTTGAGGATAGCCTGACGGATCCACCATACCGCGTAGGAAATAAAGTGATACCCCTTATCCACATCGTACCGTTCTATGGCATTTAAAAGGCCGATGTTGCCTTCGCTGATAAGGTCCGAAAGGGGCAGCCCCTGGCCTTGGTATTTTTTTGCCACATTAACCACAAAGCGCAGGTTGGAATTTACCAGCTTGTCCCGGGCAGCCCGGCTGCCTTGAGCCGCCGCCCGGGCCGCCGCCTCTTCTTCCTCCCTGGTCAAGAGAGGGATCCGGTTGATTTCTTTTAAATACATGGAGAGAATATTTTCATCGGTTCCTGAATTTTTAACCGCTATTTTATCATTAATAGTTTTGGTTGCCGCCACATATACCTCCTGTAGCTATGGTATAAATTATATAGCAAGAACCATGCCAAGAATGTCCTCATGGCGAATATTTTTGATAATTTTTTGAAACCATAATTCTATATAGGATAAAGAATTAGCAAAAGACGGGGGATCCGTAAAAAAAGCCAAATCCGCCGCCGCCGCTTTTTTTTGCCAAAAAGGTTCAAAATGACCCAGTTCTCTTTTTTTAGTTAAAATATGGGTCAAATTAGGGCACATCCCTTGGGTTTATTTCAAAATTCGGTAGTATGAGAGGCTTTCCCAAAACTTCAGTTTTTGGGAAAGCAACCTTAGATTCATGAAACAGCCTTTTTTGGAGGATTTTCGAAAAAACGTACTTCTTTCTTGACCATCGGTTTTTTTTTTCGTATATTCAAGGTATCCAAATATCCCATAATTATCATAATACAACGGAGGTACCCTATGAAAGTGAAACCCTTGGCTGACCGGGTCATGGTAAAGCTTGAAAAGAATGAAGCCAAGACCGCGGGTGGGATTATTATCCCGGATACTGCCCAGGAAAAAACCCAGACAGGCACGGTCGTGGAAGTTGGTGATGACAAAGACGTGATCAAGGTAGCGGCGGGGCAGAAGGTTATGTATGACAAATATGCCGGAACCCAGGTAAAAATCGACGGGGTGGAGCACCTTATCTTGAAAATGTCGGATATTATCGCGGCTATTGAATAAACCGGGAAGCTTTCCCAAAACTTCAGTTTTGGGAAAGCAGCCTTGGATTTATGGGGGACTTGAAGCAGCCGTGGGGAACCTTTTGCCTGCCTTAACGCTCCAGGCGGCGGAGTTCCAGCCTGACGTTGAGATTTTCCGGGTCCAAATCCCCGGCGCGTTCCAGAACCCGGCGGACTTCCTCAAAACGGCCCAGAGCCCGCAGGCAGCGGGCGGTGTATAACTGTATCCGGGCGGCCTCTTTTTTATCCGTAACCCGGGCGGAGGCGGCCGCATAATAATCCAAAGCCGCGGCATTGGATCGGCTGGCCTCAAGGAGCCGGGCGATATTGGCGTCCGCCTGCCAAATCCGACCGGATAACTCCCTGAGCAGGGCTTCACCGTGGTCAAGGCTGCCTTCCCGGATGAGACGTATACCTTGGCTGAGTTTTATCCAGGGCCCCTCCAGGTGGTTGTCTTGGGCGGTCTTGATGAGAAAGGCGGTCTCGCCGTACTGTTTCTGCCGGTCAAAATAGTAAGCCCCCCACTGGTATAGCCGTTCATCCCGGGGGTGCCGGTCCAGGAGCAGCCATAATTCCGCGAGGGTCCGGTCTACAGGCCAGGTGTCCTGTTTGCGTTTGAAAAGTTCCAGATCCAAAAGCCCCTCCTCTGCCCGGTCCTGTTCTTCAAGGATGGCTACGGCTTGGGGGCTGTCCAGAAGCCGGGTATATCCGATGATGCCATAGGTTAAACCGGGACCGGGAGAACTCCGCTGTTCCGCAAAAAACTGTTCCAGGAAAGCGATTTTTTCCTCTAATACTGTAGAGGTGGAGGCCAGGTTGTAGACGCTCCGGGATATGCGGTCCTGGTCCTGGGGGGCGCCGGTATTTTGGGGGGAGGCCAGGGCCCGCCATATATTCCGGGCGGTCTCGCCATGCCCCGAAAGCCAGAGGGCGTCCGCCTGCCGGGCCAGGCTTTTTTCGTCGGGAAAGCGGGAAAAAAGCTCCGCCCCCCGCAGGGGGTCCCCGAAATCGTAAAAAAATTCCGCCCCGAACCGGAGGGTCTCCGGAGCCGGGGGGCCGGCGATTCCCGGGAGCCCCCGGCCGTTTCCCCCGGGGGACGCGAGGAGGGCGTTAATAACCGCCGCGCATCCCTGGGGGTCCCCCGCCAGCAGCCTGAGGAGCCCCTGGTTAACCAAAAAACGTTCCCGCTCCTTTTCCGAAACCAGGGGGATTATCGACGCGAAAAGAGCCTCCCCCCCGGGGATAGCCGCGGCGCTTTGGGGATCCGTCATGTTTCCTGCCAGGACCTGCAGGCTTAAGGCCGCGGGGAGGAGGGATGCGTCATGGATTCGGGAGAGGTAATGTTGCAGGGCCGCCGCGCTTTCTCCGGTGATCCGGGGGTCCCGCAAAAACAGGGCCTCGGCGGCCAGGATCGCCAGGGGCTCGGAGGAAGGAAATTCCCGGCTCAACCGCTCCGCCGCCCCGGCATAGGCGGTGATAAAGGCCCCCCTCGTTTCCGGCGGAAGACCGGAATGGCGGGCAAGACCCCTGCGGCGCTTGAGAACCGACAGGTGGGACTCCACGCTGAGGGCCCTTTTTTCAAGGCCGTCGAGGAGTGCGTTGAACCGTTTCGGCGAAGCGCTTTCCGGCGCCTCCGCCAGGCGGTCAAATTCCGCCAGCTTCCGGGTAAAATTTCCCGAGGGGGTACCCGTTTCCGCCGCCCCTCCCCGGAAGAGGGTAAACAAAAAAATCCCCCCCAGCAGGACCAGGGAAAAGGCCCCCCCCAGAAGGCAGGTGATTTTAAGGGGAAAGATCAGGGGGGGAGAATGCCGGGCGGCCATGGCTACCCGGCGGAGCCGTTCCCGGCTTCCTTTTGGATTGTTTTCCGTATACTGTCCAGGACCCCGTTGATAAAGCGGTAGGAATCGTCGGTCCCAAATTCTTTGGAGATCCCGATGGCTTCATCGATGACAATGGAGGGGGGCACGTCGTCCTGAAACATCAGCGTATAGGTACTCATTCTCAGTACCGCAAGGTCAACCCGGTTAAGCCGGGAAAAATCCCAATTTTTAAGGTGGGCCCGGATCATGGCATCCACCGGGCGGATGTTTTCTATGGTTCCCAGCACCAAAAGCCGGGAAAAGTCCGCCACCCCCTTATCGGGGACCTTTTCCAGCCAGGAAAAATCCAGCAAGTCTCCGGAAACGGAGGGTTCTCCCGGCGAAGCGCCGGCGGCTTCCCAGGAATACAGGGCCTGGAAGGCAAGGATCCGCCCTTTTCTCCGGGACGCCATGGCTACCAGCTGAGAAGAAAATTCTCGCGGATGGTAACCGCGTTTCTTCTGGCCCGGAGTTCGGCGATGAGTTCTTCCTGGGCTTTCAAGGTAGCCTCCTGCAAACGCTGCTGGGTTAAGGTTCCCGCGATCTGTTCCCTGACGGTCATGGGGGGGCCGGGCTGTAACAGCACGTCATTGAGGGAAAGGGTTTTCATTTCGTAGGATCCGGTAACCTTAATGATAAGAAAGCCCTGGGGGGTTTCAATGACCCCGGAGATCGCCCCCTGGGGCAGGGAAAAGGCTATGGAAAGAAAGTCCTGACCCACCGAATCCAGGAGCTGGGGGTTCCGGGGAAGGTATCTTCCCTCTTCGGAAATATACCCCGCCCCCTGGGTTTGTCCCCGGATAACCGCCTCGTCGAATTTGGCGGCGCTGGAGCCGATATCCCGCAGCATCCGCTCCGCGCTTTCCCGGGCCCGGTTTTTTTCAGCCGCCGCCGCCCCGCTGTTCAGGGGGAATTGAATATAGGAAAACCGTACCGTATCGGGCTGGACAAACTGGGTTTTATAGAGATTATAGGTGTCCTGAATTTCCGCATCTGTCGGCGTCTTAATCGAAGATTCCAGGGCCGGCCTTTTTAACCTGAGATACTGCTGGGCGATAAGTTGTTTGCGGATCAGATCCCGGTACGCGGGAAGTTCCATCCCGGTCTGGCTTTTGATGAGGGAGGCGAATTCGGCGTCCGTGGGCCGCTTTCCCAAAGATTGGGTTATGCCGGATCGGATCTGCTGAAAGTAGTTGTTCAGATCGTTTTCGGACACGGAGATCCGTTCCTGTTCGGCGGCCTGGAGGATAAGTTTCTCGTCGATCATCAAATTGAGAATTTCCAGCCGCAGTTTCCGCTTGTCGTCGGCGCTGAGGGTCCGGCCGGCCTCAATTTTTTCGGTTTCGGTCCGCAGTTGTTTGACCATGATAGGTTCGCTTCTAATCAAATTGACCGTTGCGATGGTTTGTAAATCCGTCTGGGTAAACCCCATCCCCACGATTAAAAGAAAAAGCAGACAAATAGATACTAACCGTTTCATACTCTTCCTTTGGAAAAAACGGCTGCGCCCGATTAAAGCCGCCCGCTTTTCCGCTTAAATCTCAGGTTCCTCTTTCAAAATTCGATATTTTGAAAAAATCCCCCATTATATTAAAATGAACAAAGGCCGCCATAGGTTTCAAAAACCGGCGGATTTTTAAGCCGGATCAAGGCCGGAATGGTAAACAGCCTTTTCCTATTCCAATACCGCCCGGATCCGACGGACCCCGGCGGAGGAAGATTGCTCTTTTTGTATTTTGAAGTTCCCCAGGACCCCGGTATGCTCCACATGGGGGCCGCCGCAGACTTCCTTGGAAAAATCCCCCATGGTATAGACCTTGACCTGGGATTCGTATTTTTCCCCAAAAAGGGCTACGGCCCCGGCGGCCTTCGCCGCATCCAGGCTCATCACCTCCATGGTAACCGGGAGGTCCCGCCGGATCTGCTCGTTTACGATGGCCTCTACCCGAGCAAGCTCGCCGGCGCTCATGGGGGCGCCGTGGGAAAAGTCGAAGCGCATCCGCTCCGCGGTGATATTGGACCCCTTCTGGGCCACGTGATCCCCCAGGACCAGGCGGAGGGCCTTGTGCAGCAGGTGGGTGGCGGTGTGGTATTTTATCGCCATTTCTCCCTGGTCCCCCAGGCCCCCCTTAAACACCTGTTCGCTCCCCGCCCGGGAAAGGTCCTGGTGTTTTTTAAAGGCCTCGTCGAATTCGGCCCGGTTTACGGTCATCCCCTGTTCCGCCGCCAGTTCTTCGGTCAGTTCCAGGGGAAACCCGTAGGTATCGTAGAGCTTAAAGGCCAGGCGGCCGGACATGATCTTCCGGGGGTCCTTGAGGAGGTTGGGGAGGAGTTTTTCGAATTCATGTTCCCCCTTCTGGAGGGTTTCCAAAAATTTCTCCTCCTCCCGGTCAAGCTCCGTGATGATAAAGTCCCGGTGTTCCGCAAGTTCCGGGTAGGGGCCGGCAAATTTTTTTATCACCGCCTCGCCCACGGAAGACAGGGGCCCCTCCATCCCCAGTTTGCGGCCGTGCCGTACCGCCCGGCGGAGGAGCCGGCGCAGCACATACCCCGCCCCCACATTGGAGGGGCTTACCGCCTTGGGGTCCCCCAAAATAAAAACCGCGGACCGCACATGGTCGCAGATGATCCGGATCGACCGGTCCCGGTCGTCATCGGTCCCGTAGCTGCTACCCGAGGCTTTTTCCACCGCTTCGATGAGGGGCGCAAAGATTTCCGTATCATAGACCGATTTTTTCCCGTTCAGGATGGTGACGGTCCGCTCAATGCCCATGCCCGTATCCACGCAGGTCCGGGTCAGGGGGATATATTCCCCCTGGGCGTTTTTATTGTACTGCATGAACACGTCGTTCCAGACCTCAAGCCATTTCCCGCAGGAACAGCCCGGACCGCAGTCCCCGCCGCAGGGCTCCTTGCCCATATCGATAAACATCTCCGAGTCCGGGCCGCAGGGTCCGGTGGCCCCCGCGGGACCCCACCAGTTATCGGACCGGGGCCGGTACCGGATCCGGTCTTCGGGAATCCCTAAACGCTTCCAGACCGCGGCGGATTCATCGTCCCGGGGTACGGCCCCTTCCCCCTCGAACACGGTTACCCCGATCTTTTCCAGGGGTATCCCCAGCCACCGGGGGGAGGTGAGGAATTCAAAACTCATCTCGATGGCCCCTTCCTTAAAATAATCCCCCAGGGACCAGTTTCCCAGCATTTCAAAAAAGGTGAGGTGGCTGGGATCCCCCACGGAGTCGATGTCCCCGGTGCGGATACACTTCTGATAATCCACCAGCCGCTTTCCCGCGGGGTGTTCCTCCCCCAACAGGTAGGGGACCAGGGGGTGCATCCCGGCGGTGGTAAAAAGCACGGTGGGATCGTTTTCGGGGATCAGGGATTTTCCCTCAATCTGGGTATGGCCGTGGGAAGTAAAAAATTGAATATAAAGGGCTCGGAGTTCTTCGGCATTCATACTTTATAGTAGGGGAGGAACGGGGGGTCGGTCAAGATCGCGTTTGCTTTTTGCGCTTTGCCCGCAAGGCCCGCTCCCCCGCAGCATGGTTGAAAAGGCAAAAAGCAGACGCGGCTTCGAGGGGGAAGAGGCCGGGGAGTGGGGGGCGCTGCCCTGCGAGGGCCGGATCCCCGGCGTTGCGGGGCGGGAATTACCCCGGCACACTAACCAGGAGAGTACGCCCCCCCAGCCCGGGAAACAACGGTTTCTTGGGTCTGGTACGGCGGGGAATGCAAGAGCCCGGGGCCGGGGGC
>JAISOO010000062.1 GCA_031275595.1 Spirochaetaceae bacterium
GGGAACAGACGGAACATAACGCGGGACGGTAAACCGTATCCCGAATAGACAGTATGGGTCATGGCTTCCTTTTTTGCCTCCCTGCGGGTCAATATGGCAACAACACGGGCGGATTTTTACCCGCCGCTGTTATTCAGTTTGCTACAATCCTGGAAAAAAAACAATAGTTTTCCAAAAAAAATACCAAAATTCCCGCAAAATTCCCGGGATATACGCAAGAAAAGGGAACCACCAAGATGCACGGAAGGACACGAAGGAAAGCGGGGCTTCTTCCTTAGTGGGCGTCTTGGTGGTTTTTCTTCTTCCTTATTTATCGGCAGGGTATAGACCCTGCGCGGCGGATCAAGTACGGTGTAACCATGAAGTCGTTTATTTTTTTAATGGTAAAGGAGCAAAACGGCCCCGTTGCCCTCTTTCCAAAGCCGGTGTCAAAAAAACGGGGGGGGCTTTGAAACCAGTTCATGCGGCGTAAGGAGGTCCCCATGCGGTCCGTTTTTCCGGGTGTTTTTTTTCTATGGCTCTCCATATCCCCGGCGGTTTTCGCGGAAGGACCGGATTCCGCTGTCCCGGCGGCGCCCCCCGCGTTAACCCTGGAGGCGGCGGTGGAGCGGGCGGTAGCCCAGAGTATCAGCCTGCAAATCAACGCCATTGACCTACAGACCGCCAAAAGAGAAGCGGACACCCTCTGGGCCCAGTTTTTCCCCAGCCTCACCATCGGCGCGGGGGTGAGCTACGCCGCCAGCCCCCTGACCGAAAAAAACGCCCAGACCTCATCCAGGGACCCTGTTACCTATACCCTGAATTTCAGGGCATCCATCAGCCTGAACGAACGGATCCTTACCACCCTGGAACGGATCAAACTTTTGTATCAAAGCCGGTTTTTCAGCTATGAACAGGCCCGGCGGCAGATAGAAATCCAGGTAAGCCGGAGCTTTTACACCCTGCTTGCCCAAAAGGAAAATATTTCCATCCGGGAAGAGGTGTTAAACCTGGCGGAGTTACAGCTCGAAAAAAACCGCATCTCCTTTGAAAACGGTTTTATCAGCAACCTGGTTTACCTGCAAAGCCGGCTCAGCGCGGAAACGGAAAAACTCAACCTGAACCGGGCCCGGACCGAATACAATTCCTCCTTACGGGAATTTCTCATGCTGCTGGGTTATGATCAAAATGCCGAGACCCGCCTGGAAGGAACCATCGAAGCGATCCCCTTTGATGCCGATCCGGAACAGCTCATCCGGGAATACCTTCCCAAGCGGCCGGATATTATAAGCCAGCGGCAGAAGATTGAACAACTGGAAAATACCCGGACACAAACCTTCCTGACTTCCCGGGGGCCTTCGATAAACCTCTCCGCTTCCTATGATGGGAACTATTTCCGGGAGTTTACCGATAATCTCAGCGGAAGCATCACCGTGGCAATCCCCCTGGACGGCTGGATTCCGGGAACCGTGAAGGATCAGGCCCTCCGGTCCGCCCGGGCGGAGGTGGAAAAGGCCAAACTGGAACTAAAAAATATTGAGGACACCGCCCGGACCGGCATTCGTTCCACCTCGGCCCAGCTCCGGGATTCCTGGACCGGTATTGAGATATCCCGGCTCCGGGTGGAGATAGCCGAACAGACCTATGAGTTAACCGAAGAGGGTTTCCGGAACGGAACCGTGGAATTGCTCACCCTGGAAGATACCAGAAACCGTATGGCCGAAGCCAGGCAGCAGCTTTTGACCGATGAATTGAACTATCAAACCATGATCCTGGACCTGGCCGCCGCCCTCAACATTGATTGGAGGGAGTTTTTGAGGAGCAGCGGGTGAAAACCACCAAAGCCTCCAGGGCGGTAACGGTGATTATTATTTTTGTTATGATCATTATTGCCGCCTTGATCTTCTTTACCTATCGAAATCGGCTCCTTCTATCGGGCGCCGGGGGAGCGGCCCCGGCGGCGCAGAGCGGCGGTCCTCCGGGGGGCGGTCCCGGGGGGACGCCGCCGGGAGGGGACGGGCAGCGGGGTGGGACATCCGGCAGGAACGCCACCGCGGTCCGGGTTGCCCCGGTGAGACAGGGGACCATAGAAAGATACCTCGCGGTCAATGGGGACGTGATTATGCGGACCCAGGTTTCGATTTTTCCTACCGTTGGGGGAAAGCTCACCGAAATCCGGCTTCAGCCGGGAGATACGGTTTGGAAAGGTCAAACGGTAGCCATGGTGGATCCCTCCCGGCCCGGGGAAGTTTATTCCCAAAGCCCCGTGGTTTCTACTATTACCGGGACGATCCTCCAGGCCCCGGTTAATCCCGGAGACACCGTTTCGGCCCAAACCCCCATATACCTGGTGGGGGATCCCAAGAGTCTGGTGGTAGAGACCTTTATTCCGGAACGGTTTGCCACCGTCATCCGCCGGGGCCTGGAAGCCCAGGCCGCCTTTGAGGCCATGAGCGGGGAGATCTTTTCCGCCTCGGTGGATGAGATAAGTCCTATTCTGGATCCCGCCAGCAGAACCTTGAAGATACGGCTCCGCTTTACCCGCGAGGATCCCCGGATCAAGGCGGGGATGTTTGTAACCCTCAGCCTGGTAACCGGGTCGGCTGTGGATATACCGGTCATCCCCCGGGAGGCGGTGATCAACACCTACGGGTCCTGGATAGTTTTTGTGGTGGATCAAAATAACCGGGCGGAACGGCGGGAGGTAACCCTGGGACTGGAAAATGAAATCCTGGTGGAAGTTACCTCCGGGGCAGTCCTGGGGGAAATGGTGGTGATCGCCGGTCAAAATTTCCTTACCGATAAGGATCCGGTCAGGATAATCGACTAGGAGAAACGGTGAATATCCCTAAATATGCGGTAAAACGGCCGGTTACCATCGTGGTCCTCTACGCCTTGGCTATGGGGGTAGCCGCTACCCTGGTCCCGAACCTGGCGGTGGACCTCTTCCCCTCCACCACGAGGCCGGTGCTATCGGTATATACCTCCTTTCCCGGGGCGGGACCCGCCGATGTGGAGCGGAATGTTACGGACCCCCTGGAAAAAGTCCTGGCCTCTTCCCAGGGGCTTACGGAAATGACCTCCAATTCCTCCTTTGAGTCCAGTTTTATCAACCTCAATTTTGCCTACGGCACCGATATGGACAAGGCCATGGCCGATGCCCAGACCCTAGTGAGCCGCCTGGCCAATTCCCTCCCCGACGGGACGGGAAGTCCCGTGGTACGGCGTTTCGATATGTCCGCCATGCCCATCATGCGCCTGGTGGTCCGGGGAAACTATCCCCCGGATCAGCTCAGGATCTTCGCGGAAGACGAAATCCAGGCGGGCATAGAACGGATTGAGGGGGTCGCCGCCGCGGAGGTTACCGGAGGTACTACCCAGATCATCAAGGTTGCGGTATCCCTGAACCGCCTGGCGGCCTTTAATTTGACCCTGAGCGATATCACCGGCGCCCTGCGGGGGCAGAACATCCTTTCCTCCGGGGGCAGCCTGACCCGGGGGGTTCGGGAGTACCAGCTCCTTACCCGGCAGGAACTCACCGCTATCGATCACATAAAACGGCTGGTGGTCAAGACCGTGGCGGTTCCGGAGGGGAATTCCGCCGTCGGGCAGGTGAACCGTGCCCAGGTGGTGCGCCTGGAGGACGTGGCCGAGGTAGCCCTGGCTTACAACGACAACTCCGCCCGGGTCTACGTGAACGGCCAAAGCGGAGTCTATATCCAGGTTACCAGTGAAAGCGACAGCAACTCCGTCCAGGTGGCGAACCGGGTCAGGAACGCCCTGGAGGGGATCAACGCGGAACTTCCCCGGGGGATAACCCTGGAAGTCCTCTCGGACAATACTTCCCTGATCAACGCCACCCTTAACCAGGTCTATTCCAACGCCTTTCAGGGAGCCCTTCTGGCCATGCTGATCCTCTTTGTATTTTTACGAAACATCAAGGGGACCCTGGTCATCGGCCTTTCCATCCCCATATCGATCCTCCTCACCCTGATGTTCATGTCGGTCTTTGGCTTTTCTCTGAACCTCCTCACCATGACTGGACTGATCCTGGGCTTGGGGATGACCGTGGACGCCTCCATCGTGATTCTGGAAAACGTCCATAACTATCGGGAACGGGGGGCCAAGCCGGAGATCGCCGCGATCCTGGGGAGCCAGGAGATGACCCGGGCAATCGTTACCTCCACCGCCACCACCCTCTGCGTCTTTGTGCCCCTGATTATTTACAAAAACGATCTGGAAATGATGGGCCAGCTTTTTAACGACCTGATCTTTACCGTGGTGATCTCCCTCTCCTGCTCCCTGGTAGTGGCGGTTACCCTGGTACCCAGCCTCTGCGGTCCCATTCTCAAGCTCGATACCCGGCGGCAAAAACCCCTGAAACCGGGACTGCTCCGAAATATCGACAGGGCCATGGAGTGGTTCTTCCGGGCGCTGGATAACGGGTATAAAACCGCCCTGGATTACTGCCTGGACCACCGCTTGCTGGTGCTGTTCCTCGTTCTCCTCATCCTGGGCTATTCCCTGCTGCAGTTCTCCGGCATCGGGATGAATATGTTCATCCGCAGCAGGACCGACGACTCGGTGAACATCAGTATCGCCATGCCCCAGGGGACGGTAATCGAGGCCACCGAAAAGGTGGTGACTGCCCTGGAAGATATTATCCGGGAAGAGGTCGAAGGATACCGGAACCTCATCATCACCGCCCGGCGGAGCGGCCGCGCCCAGGGGAGCATCCAGATCACCCTCCCCCCTCCGGCGGAACAGATCGATACCCCCGGGAGGATCATCGAAAAACTCACCCCCCATATTTCGAACTTCCCCGGCAGCGAGATCACCTTCCGGGCGGGCCGAAGCATGGGGAACACCTCGGCGGTGGAAATCGCCGTCAGTTCCCGGGACGCCGAGGCCATCATGGTAACCGCCGAGGAAATCCGGAACATCATGATCCGGTATCTGCCGGAAATTGAAAACCCCACGGTAAACCTGGACGAGGGGGCTCCCCAGATTCAGATCGATATAGACCGGGAACGGGCCGCGGCCCTGGGGGTCTCCCCATCGGCGGTGGCCTCCGAAATCAGAACCGCCATGAACGGTACCACCGCAACCAGTATCTCCCAAGGGGATAAACTTATCAATGTGGAGGTGATGCTCCGGGATCAGGATCAGATGGGACTCCCCAATCTGGACGCTATTTTCGTAATGAGCCGCGGCGGCGCCCGGGTACCCATCGCCAATATCGCCCGGATCCTGGAAAACCGTTCCCCCGCCTCTATCCGCCGGGAGAATCAGGAACGGGTGGTCCGGATCTCGGGGGATCTGCCCCAGGGTATCGCCGCCACGGAGATGCAAAAACGCCTGGAAGCCACGGTGGAACAGTACCTTATCCCCCATGATGGGGTTACGGTACATTACCTGGGGGAGGCCCGGGAAATTGAGACCTATAACCGCCGTTTCCTCTTTATCATCGCCGCGGCGGTATTCCTGGTATTCGGGGTTATGGCCAGCCAGTTTGAATCCTTTGTAGATCCCCTGATCATTTTTTTTTCCATTCCCCTCCTCTTTATCGGGGTGATCTGGATCTACAAGATCGGCGGGGAGGCCATGTCCATGTTCTCAGCGGTGGGGGTGGTCGCCCTGGTAGGGGTGGTGGTGAATAACGGCATCGTCCTGGTGGATTATACCAACACCCTCCGGGCCCGGGGTATGCTGGTCCGGGACGCCTGCCTGGAAGCGGGCCGGAACCGACTGCGGCCCATTCTGATGACCAGCCTTACCACCATCCTGGGGATGTTCCCCATCGCCTTTTTCCCCGGGGCCGGGGCGGATACCATCCAGCCCATCGGCAAGACCTTCGTGGGGGGCCTCACGGTGAGTTCCCTGATGACCCTTTTTGTTACCCCGGTGTTGTATTCGCTCCTCAATTCCCGGAGGGACAAGGGGAGAGGAAAAAGTGAGGGGTGAGGAATGAAGGAGAGGGAAGGGAGGAAGGTGAAGGCCGCAATTGTGGGGCTGGGAAGGATAGGGAGTCTTTTGGAGGAGGATCCCTTGAGGGAGAAGCCCTGTACCCACGCGGGGGCCATACGTGCAGAAGCGGATTGCGTCCTCGCGGCGGGGGCGGATACGGACGGAGAACGGCGGAGGCTTTTTGGGAAACGCTGGGGCTGTCCGGTTTATGCCGACGCGGAAACCATGTTGCGGGAAACTTCCCCGGACATCCTCCATATCGCCACCCATCCGGACAGCCATGGTTATTACTGCGCCCTGGCCGCGGCCTGCCATGTCCCCGTGGCGGTCTGCGAAAAACCCCTGGCGGATACCCTTGGGAGGGCCCGGAAAATCGCCGCCCTCCACAGGAGCGGGAAAATCAAGATCATCACCAACCATGAACGGCGTTACGCCGCCGATTACAGACAGGCCCGGACCATTCTAAAGGAAGGCCGCCTGGGTCGGGTCCTCGGGGTAAACGCCCGGCTCTGTATGGGAAAAACCCGCCGGCTCCTGGATGTACTCTGGCATGACGGAACCCACCTGGCGGACGCCCTGATGTTTTTAAGCGGCTGCCGGCTGCGGCATAAAAAGGCCTGGGGAAGCCCCCTTTCCCGCGGAACAGGGACGGCCTTCCTTTTGGGATTCCTATACGGGTTGGGATCTGTCTCCAAAAGTCCCGCCCCGGCGAAGGCCGGGGATTCCTTTCAGGGGGATATCCCTTTCCTTTTTGAGGTGGGGGCGGAACGGGATCACCTGGTCTTTGAGCTGGAATTTTCCTGTTCCCAGGGCCGGCTCCGAATCGGCAACGGCCTCTTTGAGGTCTGGGAAAGCATCCCCAGCCCCTACGCTGAGGGGTTCCGATCCCTCACCAAAACCGAAACGGCCTTTACGGGCCCCACCGGCTACTTTGCCAACATGGTAAAAGACGCGGTCCGCTGTGTCCGGGACAGCGCCCATGAGCCCCGATCCGGCGCGGCCGACGGCCTTGAGGTGATCCGTTACCTCAAATCCATCCGGGCCTGGACCTAGGTCGGGCGGTTAGAACCTTACCCCAGGAGGCCCGGTTTTAAGCCTGAGGCCATATTATCGAAGGATCTATATGGCTGATGTCCGGGGAGCAGGTAACCGCCATGGCCCAGTTAAGTTCGGCGGTCATTTCCGCAAAGACTTTCCGTACCCCTTCGGCGCCGCCGGTCTTGAGGGGCTCCATTATCGCCCGGCCGGTGGAAACCGCGGCGGCCCCCAGGGCAAGGGCCTTAAAGGCGTCCATGCCCCGGTCGACGCAGCAATCGACAAAAATGGGTATGTGACGGTTGATAACTTTGACAATCCGGGGCAGGATCCGTAAGGGCGGCAGGGCGTAATCCACTATACCATGATGATGGGAGACCACGATCCCTCCCACCCCCGCATCCAGGCATTTTTGGGCGTCCTGTTCGCTCAAAACCCCTTTAACAATAAAGGGAAGTCCCGTCGCTTTGACAAAGCCCCGGATCTCCTCCAAGGTCTTAGGCGCCATGGGGTTCCCTAAAACCGCCCCCCGGGCGGTTTTACTGCCAAAGGCGTGATCAACATCCATACCTACCGCGAGGCATTGGCATTTTTCCGCGTGTTCGATTTTTTTAAAGATCACCCGGTTATCGGCATAGGGCTTTATAATCTTGATGGTCTTCGCCCCGGTGGCGGTGATAGCCTCAAGCTCCGCCTCGTCGCCCATACCGGCCCACATCACCGCCCCGGCGGCATGTACCCCCCTGGCGGCCTCAACCATACCGCCGGGATGGGTTTTGGTGAGATGGGACAAGGCAGCCAGCATCACCGGCGTATCAAAGAAGGCCCCGTACAGTTCCAGCTTGGTAGAGGGCTCCACCGCGTCGATGTGCCGCATCTCCACCAAAAGGGAATCGAGATATTCCCGAGTGATTTTTGATGAATCCCTTGGGTTTCCCTGTTCAGCCATGATCATGGTCCTCCAGTTTTTTTCGTAAAACCCCTATCTGTCTCCGTACTTCCTCCGGGGCAGGTCCCCCGGGGAGTTTTCGGGCGGCAACACAGGCCGCGGGGCTTATGGCTTGGTATATATCGGCCTCAAAAAGCGCCGACCGGGCTTTGAGTTCCGGAAGGCTCCGCTCGATGATACTCCGCTGCCCCCCCTGGATGCAATCCCGGACCAGGAGGGCGGCGGTTTCGTGGGCCTTCCGGAAGGGAAGGCCCCGGCGGACGAGGTATTCCGCGGCATCGGTGGCCTCGAGGAACCCCCCGATACAGGCCGCTTCCATCCTCTCCCGGTTAAAGACCAAACTCCCCATCATCCCCCGGAACATCCTGAGGCAGGCTTTGACCGTGTCCAGGCTGTCAAAGAGGCTTTCCTTGTCCTCTTGGAGATCCTTGTCATAGGCGTAGGGGAGCCCCTTGAGGAGGGTGAGGAGGGCAACCAGGTTTCCCGTGGTCCGCCCCGCCTTGCCCCGGATGAGCTCGGCAAAATCGGGGTTTTTTTTCTGGGGCATGATTGAGGAACCGGTACTCCAGGATTCGGCCAGGTTAATAAACTTAAATTCCTCGCTGGCCCAGATAACCAGATCTTCACAGAATCGGGAAAGGTGGATCATGGTGACGGCGCAGGCGGCGCCGAGTTCCAGGACAAAATCCCGGTCCGCCACGGAATCCATGGCATTGAGGGTGGGCCGGGCAAAGCCCAAGGCTTCTGCCGTAACCTCCCGGTCCAGGGGAAGGCCGGAACCCGCCAGGGCTCCGGCCCCCAGGGGGCACTCGTCCAGCCGGGTAAGGGCGTCGGAAAAACGGTCCCGGTCCCGGTCCAGGGCCGCGCCCCAGGCGGTCAGGTGATGCCCCGCCGTCACCGGCTGGGCCCGCTGGAGGTGGGTATAACCGGGCATGACGGCGTCCGCCTGTTCCTCCGCCCGGTCCAACAGCGCCCGGATGGTCCCGGCAAGCTCCCCGCGGAGTTCCGGTACGGTCCGGTTCAGATAGAGGCGGAGATCCACCGCCACCTGGTCGTTGCGGCTCCGGCCCGCATGGACCATCCGGCCCGCATCCCCCAGCCGGTCCGTGAGGACCCCCTCAATAAAGGAATGAATATCCTCCGCCGCCGGGTCCACGGCGAGGCTCCCCGCCTCAAGCTCATCCCCGATCCGGGCAAGTTCCCGGTCCAGGGCCGCCGCGGTTTCCGCCGGGATGATCCCCTGCCGGCCCAGCATGGAGACGTGGGCCCGGCTTCCGGCAATATCATCCCGGGCAAGCCGGCAATCCACGGCAATGGACGCCTGGAAAGCAAAAGCCTCGGCTTCGGGCTTTTCTTCCAGCCGCCCTCCCCAGAGGACCCGCGCGGGCGGCATAGTGTTTGATGTGTCCCGGTTGTCCTTCAAAAATACCCCGTTCGACAGCCAGCCGGGCTGCCGAACAAATCCATTAAACCCGAATCAGGGGGGAAATTCAATACACCCATAACCGGCTGCCAGCGGAAGATGCCGCCGGGGCCGCCCTCCCCTACCCCGCAGTCCCCTTGGACTTGGCGTCGGTTTCCGGCGGCGTTTTCCGGGCGGCTTTGCCGGTATCGGCCTGTCCTTTCGTGTTGCCTTTCCGTCCCCTCCCTTTGTCCATCATAGCCCGGACCAGCACAGGGAGGCCGTAAAGCCGGATAAAGCCCCGGGCGTCGGCGTGGTTGTAGAGTTCTCCGGTGGCGAAACTGGCGATGCTGGCGTTGTAGAGGGAATAGGGCGAGGCGGCCCCCGCGGCGGATATGGACCCCTTGTAGAGTTTGAGCCGTACCGTACCGGTTACGGTCCGCTGGGTGGCATCCACAAAGGCAGAAATGCTTTCCCGAAGGGGGGTAAACCAGAGGCCCCCGTAGATCAACTCGCCCATCTTGAGGGCAGCCTGCTGTTTAAAGCCGTAGGTCTGCCGGTCAAGGCAAAGATGTTCCAGTTCCTGGTGGGCATAGTAGAGGATGCTGCCCCCGGGGGTTTCATAGATCCCGCGGCTTTTCATCCCCACCACCCGGTTTTCCACCAGGTCCACGATTCCCACCCCATGGGCGCCGCCGATTTTATTCAGAGTTTGAATCAGGCTCACCCCGTCCAGCCTGCGGCGGTTCACCCCAACGGGGATCCCCTTTTCAAACTCGATCTCCACGTATTCGGCCTTGTTGGGGGCTTTTTCCGGGGGAACCGACATTTCCAGCATATTTCCCAGCAGGGGTTCGCTGGCGGGATCCTCCAATTCCAGGCCCTCATGGGAGACGTGCCAGAGGTTATCGTCCCGGCTGTAGGATTGTTTCTTTTTCATGGGCACCTGGATCTTCCGCTTTTCCAGGTATTCGATTTCTTCCTCCCGGCTTTTGATATCCCAGGTCCGCCAGGGGGCAATGATCTCCAGGTCCGGGGCAAAGGCCATGATCCCCAGGTCGAACCGGACCTGGTCGTTCCCCTTGCCGGTGGACCCGTGGGCAATGGCCGCGGCCTTTTCCTTCCGGGCCTGTTCCACTAGGACCTTGGCAATGAGGGGCCGGGCGGTGGAGGTCCCCAGGAGGTACTTATCCTCGTAGACGGCGTTGGCCTTGAGGGCGGGCCAGACATAGTCCTCCACATACTCCTGTTTTACATCCACCACCACGCAGGAAACCGCCCCGGTATCCAGGGCCCGCTGTTTAACGGTTTGCCAGTCCGCCTCCTGCCCCACATCCACACAAACCGCCGCGATATCGCAATCGTAGTTTTCCTTGAGCCAGGGGATGATCACCGTCGTATCCAAGCCCCCCGAATAGGCGAGAACGATTTTCTTTTTCATAACAACTCCGCATTTATGGTTAGAAAATTCTTTTTCCCCAGCATATCATAAAAACCATGCCGTAAAAAGCATCCCTCAAAAAAACGGTAAAAAATGGAGGAATTCCAAAATTCGGACCGATTTTAGAAACGCCGCGATTTGCAAGTTCCCGGGAGATTGATTAGTTTTTAAGAAGGGGCCGGTTCCAAACCCCCTTGTCTGGTTACCGGTTCCCGCGGTTTTCCAGGCTCATGCCCGGGGAAACGGTATTTCCAAGGCTCGCGTCAAGCCTCTTTTCAAAATCACGGCCCCGGGGACTATGGGATTTTGAAACTGCTTCACGGAGGAATTGTATGGAAGATGAAGATATCCGGGGAGTGAGTTTACACCACAAACACCATCATTGGCAGATTATGTCGGGAACCACCCTCAAAATTATCGGTATTATCCTCATGACCCTGGATCACCTGCACCAAATGTTTATTTCCCAGGGAGTACCCTATTGGTTCAACTGGTTCGGCCGTCCGGTGGCGGCCATATTTCTCTTTCTCTGCGCCGAGGGTTTTTACCATACCCGGAGCAAAAAACGATACCTGACCCAGCTCCTGATCGGATTTTTGTTCATGTCCGCTATGAACGGCCTCCTTTCCCGGTATCTGTACCTTGAAGATATCGTCCTGATGAACAATATCTTCGGCACCCTCCTGCTGGCGGCTTTTTATATGGCGATGATTGACCTTATCCATGAGGGGATCAGGGAAAAGGGGGGGAGAAAAATAACCCTTGCCCTAGGAGGGATGTTATTCCCCCTGGTTGTCTCCCTGGCCATGCTTTTTGCCCTCAACCGGGCCGACCGGATCATCGTTTTGATCCTGCTTTTTATCCCCAATTTCTTCTCCGTCGAGGGGGGCTTTATTTTGGTCATTATGGGGGTGCTGTTTTATATTCTGCGGAAATACCGGTTCGCCCAGGCCGCGGTGGTATTGGCCGTCGGCCTGGCTTCGGCCTTTACCGCCGGATCCGGGAATTTCCAGTGGCTTATGGTTACCGCAATTTTACCCATCCTTCTCTATAACGGCCGCCGGGGTGGGGGGGGAAAATACTTTTTCTATGTTTTTTATCCGGCCCACATATATCTCTTTTATATTGCCGCTTGGATTTTAAGCAGGTAAGGATGCCTCGCGGTTATTTTTCCGGTTGTATGGCGAAACCGAGCGCTGCCGGGATTTCCCCGGGCATCGGCGTGTACTTTCAAATCCTTGAAAAACAACCGGAATTGGCGAATAAGGTTTACCTCAGAAATCCCGCTTGCGCCTTCCTTCTTCTCATTTCATTGACCGCAGAGCGGCCAGCCTTTTACCTCTTCGTGGTAAATTCTTTTTCAAATGCAGTATGAGTTTAGGGGGTTTTGACCAGGGCATCGGCGTTTACTTTCCCAAGGCTAAAATTTGCCAAAACATTGAAGAATTTTTAACCACAAGGGTACACAAAGGCGCAGAAGGAAGGAATAAAGCGTTGCTTCATGCATGCTTTGTGCGCCTTATTCGCCTTTGTGGTTAGTCTTTCTTGAAAATTTTTGTGAGTTCAAGGAAATTTTAACAATCAAAAAGTAAACGCCGATGCCCTGGGTTTTGACGCATTATTGTAATAAATTGATTTTTTTGCTATAGTTAAGGCGGAATTAGTTTTAAAATCGGTCGGTCTAAAGACCGGTTTTTCCGACAAATTTTATATAAAAATCGTGCTTTAGGCTCAAAACATGGAGGATATAGATGAGTAATGGTGTACAAATAACCGCCGCCAATTTTGAAGGGGAGGTGTTGCAATCCCCCGTTCCCGTATTGGTTGATTTTTGGGCTGCCTGGTGCACCCCGTGTAAAATGATCGGCCCCCTGCTGGATCAGCTTGGGGAAAGTTACGCGGGGCGCCTGAAGATAGGAAAGGTTAACGTGGATGAGGAAAACGATCTGGCGGGGCGGCATAACATCGTATCCATCCCAACCCTGATGGTCTATAAGGACGGACAGATCGTCCGGCAAAAAGTCGGCAGTATGCCGAAACAGGAATTGGAAAATCTGGTTAAGGATCTGGTTTAATCCCCCATGATACGGCCGGTACGGGATGCCGACGCAGCGGCGGTATGTGCGCTTTATAATTATTACGTCGAAAATACGGTCATTACCTTTGATGAAAAGCCCGCGAGCATTGAAGCCATGGAGGACCGCATCCGGGAAGTTACCGCCCAGTTCCCCTGGATCGTCTGGGAAGAGGGGGGCGTAATTTTGGGCTATGCCTATCTTCACCCATGGAAGGAGCGGAATGCCTACCGTTTTGCCACGGAGGATTCCATATATATACGGCAGGATTCCCAGGGAAGGGGGATAGGGAAAAAACTCCTTGCCCGGCTGCTGGAGGAGGTAAAAAAAATCGACATCCATACAGTGGTGGCGGGAATAACCATCCCCAATGAAAAAAGCATCGGCCTCCACGAACAATTCGGCTTTAAAAAAACAGCCCTGTTTCCGGAAATTGGGTATAAGCTGGGGAAATGGCTGGACGTGGGGTACTGGGAACTGATCCTGCCCCGGGCGCCCGGGGGAACTATGCCATGATCATCGGCATAGATATCGGCAGTACTACGACCAAGGCGGTGGCCATTGATCCCGCGGGGGAAATGAGAAAGATCAAAACCAAGGCGGTGGACGTGGTTACCTCCGCTACCGGCGCTTTTGGCAAAATTATCGTCGAAAACGATATCAGCATGGAGGACATCAGGCAAATTGTGGTTACCGGCGTCGGGGCCTCCAAGATCAAAAACAACCTTTTCGGGATCCCCACGGAAAAAATCGACGAATTCACCGCCATCGGCATCGGGGGGATGTTTCTCGCTCAAAAGGACAATATCATCATCGCCAATATCGGCACCGGCACGGCCTTTATCGAAGCCCGGAAGGATAAAATATCCCACCTGGGGGGGACCGGGGTCGGGGGGGGGACGGTCCTGGGGCTGGCAAAGAAACTCCTGATGCTCTCCCATTTTAACGGGATAATGGAACTGGCGGAACAGGGGAACATCAACCAGGTGGATCTGCTCCTGGAGGACATTATGGACCGGGACATCAGTTTTCTGCATAAGGGAACCACGGCCTCCAATTTCGGCAAGATGCTGGATTCCGCGAAAAATGAGGATATCGCCCTGGGGCTGCTCAATCTGATGTACCAGGTGGTGGGAATAATCTCCGTATTCGCGGCAAAAAGCAAAAACATCGACCGGGTCCTGGTGACGGGGAGCGGCAGTGATAATGCCATCGGGAAAAAAATTCTCGCCAGCATCACCGGGATGTACGGCGTGGGTTTCGAATATCCCCAGGACGCGGAATACACCACCGCCATCGGCGCCGCCCTCTCCCATAAATAGTGAATAAGGAATACATGAGCAAAATTCCAAAACCAACCGGGGTTGGGAACCGGCTCAATTTTAATTATTCCCTGAGCATTTCCCAAAACCCGGTTGGTTTTAGGAAATGCTCTTGAAAAAGCGGTCTAAAGGATGCTTTCCCAAAAACTGACGTTTTGGGAAAGCTTCTCCTATGTTTTTTTTATTTTTCTCTTTTCTTGCTTCGTTATTTGTGGTAGAGTAAGGTTGTCTCAAAACGTTAGTTTTTGGAACAGTTTCCTTAAAGATTTATTGTTTACCAGTTTTCCGCAGGCGGCAATCCGCCGCCTGGGACGGATCAAGGAGATTGCAGTGGATTTCGGCTTGCCCCCCCCCGCGCATGGATTAAGTAAATTCCGTTTTCCAGCACCTATTCCGATGCTCCTCTGCCTTTCCGGCGCGGCCGGGGCCTCCCTTGGGGGGCCGGCCGTCCGGACCCTGTCGATAACGGGGGGAAGGGCCCCGTGGTCCTCGGCGCGGCGTCTCGTCTGTCCCCTCCGGCGAAAAAAAAACGAATCCGTGGATGATCGCTCATGGCATGAAACATGAGTGTTGTCATATTGAGCCAACGGCGCCCTTGGCACCGTTAAAACACACACAGGAGGAGGAGGAATGATAAAAACAACCGACTAGTATCGTGTTACTATTGACATAGTGGATAAAAAACAGTAGTATAATCGCATAGAAACCAATGGGAGGGAATCTATGCCGGCAAAAAAATACAAGGTGACATTAACAGAAGATGAA
>JAISOO010000177.1 GCA_031275595.1 Spirochaetaceae bacterium
TTCCCCAAAAAATAGGCCTTTAAGGTGGAGAGCAGGAGGCTTTTCCCAAAACGCCGGGGCCGGCTCAGAAAATAGGGCTTGCCTTCGTTTGCCAGCCGGTACACGTAGGCGGTTTTGTCTACATACACGTAGCCGCTGGTTCGGATATCTTCAAAATCCTGAATACCGATAGGCATTTTTCGCGGGGCCATAGATCAAGTATAACAAACTAACGGGGGATAGCTCAAGGCGCCCTTCGGTAAGATTTTATTTTGAGGCATTACGGATCGCGGGTTTGTGGTATACTTTGAAATATGATAATCAGCGTGTCCCGGCGCGGCGATATTCCGCGGTTTCAATTTGAGTGGTTTTTGGAGCGGATGGAAGAGGGCTTTGTGGAGGTAAGGAACCCTTTTAATGCCGCCCAAGTCCGGCGGGTGTCCCTGGCTCCCACGGATGTCGAGGTTTTGGTCTTTTGGACCCGGGATCCCCGGGCCATCCTGACCCACGCGGAGCTGCTGGAAAGCCGGGGACGCCGCTTTTACGTGATGACCACCCTGACCGGCTATCCCGCCATATTGGAGCCGGACACGCCCGCGCCGGAAGCGGTCATCGCGGCCATGGAGAAACTGGCGGAAAAGCTGGGGCCGGAACGGAGCATCTGGCGCTACGATCCCCTGTTTCTCAGCGATTGTACGAATCCGGCCTTTCATATGGAGAATTTCAGGCGGCTGTCCCGGAGCCTGAAAGGAAGGGTCCGCCGGGTCATTATCAGCGTATACGACGAATATGGCGGCGCAAAACAGCGGACCGCCGCCATGGAGAAAGCCGGAACCTTGAAACCCCTGCCCCATTATACCCCGGAGGGGACGCCGCTTCCCGGGGTTCGGGAACTCTTAGCGAATTTAGCCGCCATGGCCCGGGAGGCCGGCATGGCTATGTACGCCTGTGCCGAGGCGGAAAACATGGAGGATCTGGGCATATCCGCCGGTTCCTGTATCGACGGAGGGCTTATCATGGACCTGTGGGGCATAAAAACAGGCGGCAAAGATAAAAACCAACGGCCCCATTGCCGCTGCGTCCCCAGCGTGGATATAGGCGCCTATGGTTCCTGTCCGGCGGGCTGCGTATACTGCTATGCCCGCGGCCGGCGCTTGAGCCCCGGGCGGACAAGGCCGTAACTGAAAGCCAGCCTTGTATGTCGAGCATTTTGCTGCGCTTCAGCGCAAAATCGTATAAAATTCACGAAAGTGCATTTTATGCCCTGCAAACTGCATTCGAACCGAAAGTTCGCGGAGCCCCGGCAATCGGGAATTTTTGCATGAAGGGCGCCAAAAGCGCCTGAGCAAAAATTCCACCAGTGCGACAGGCTCCCGGGATCAGCTCCCCCCGCACCCCCGATTACAGCCTCTTCTTGAAATAGTCCTCGGCCGCGCCAAAGTGTTCCTTCATCAACCGCTGTACCAGGGCTATATCACCCCCCTCATAGGCGGCCACCACCCGGATGTGCTGGGAGATAGCCGCGGTGCGGGTATCCCGGATGGTGTGGTAAAACTTGAGCAGCAGCATCCAGAGGCCGCTGTGCTGGTTATAGAGCCAGGCGATTTGGGAATTACCGCAAAAATCAAAAAAAACACGGTGGAATTGCTGATCGTATTGATAGTAACGGTCGCTCAAGAGATGTTCCGACTGCCGTTCCAGGACCGCCCGCAGCCGGGAAACCACCTCCCCCGGAACCGCCCGCTCCGCCGACATGGCAATAGCCTCTTTATTCAAAATATACATAACCTCATTCACCTCAACAGCCCGTTTATAATCAAAGGAGATTACCCGGGCGCCCCCCTGGGATATCTCATCCAGAAGCCCCTCAAGGTAAAGCCGGTTAATCGCATCCCGCACCGGCGTGGAACTGACCCCGTACCGCTCCTGAAGCCCCCGGTTGGTCAATTTCGCGCCAAAACCTATACGCTGCTCCAATATATCCTTCCTGAGAATCTCGTACACCTGTTCATGGAGCTTTTTTCTTATAATATGCCAGGATTCCGCTTTCTGTACCATAGGCCATACAACCATAGCATATCGCCGGGAAAAAGACAATAAACCCCCTCCCGGAAGCATTGGGCATCCGGGCCACATAGCTTTTTTATGGGCGCATCGCCGCTCCGCGGCGACCGGGCTATCCGCTCTAATAAGTATTGACCGGCGCTACCGGTCAATACTTATTCCGCTCCTATCCCTTGCGCGTCGGCTTGCGCGGCAGTCACCGGCAATACATAACATTCCCGAAATCGGCGGGGTCAGGCCCCGCTCAGGAAGATGCCTGGCCTGCCGGGGTCAGACCTTGCCCGGGGAAAGCGCCCGCCTGATGGTGACGGGGATCAGGTTTCACCCTGGGTTCTGACCCCCAAGGGTTTTTCGCTATTTTTTGCCCCCCGAGGCTGTTCCAAAACTTCATTTTTTGGAACAGTTTCTCCCCCCACTAAA
This sequence comes from Spirochaetaceae bacterium, assembly GCA_031275595.1. The sequence continues at coordinate 2,464 of JAISOO010000177.1, forward strand.
GCAAAACGATGAGTCAAGCGCATATACCCTATATGAGATCATTACGAATGCTGAAACAAGGGGTGTGGTACGAGATCCGTACTCGCGTCAACAACCGGGAACCGCTCTTCCGCCTATATAGGGCCCTGGCGCTTTTTGCCGGGGTGTTCCGTGAAACCAAGGGCCGGTTCGATTTCGTGATTCGTGGGCTGCGTCTGAGAGATGACTGGCTTACGTTTTACATTAAGCCGGCGGACGGGCTGGAACTCCCCGTGATCATGAAGTGGCTGAAACAGACCTTTGCCCAGCGGTACAACCATCTGACGGGGCGGATCGGGCACATCTGGGGAGACCGGTATTGGTCGCGGATACTGGAAGGGGAGCCTGAGTTGGCGGATGAGGGAGAAGTGTCGGTCGGGGAACAGGGGGCGGCCTGGACCGATGGAATTTGGAACTATGGGGTCAGACCCCAGGGTGAAAAATCAGCGGCCCACCCCGCTCCTCCCCCCAATTCCCCCCGCCTTCCGGCCCCCGCGCCGGGCTAAACCCCGGAAATCCGCCCCGGAACCCGAGCCGGTCGCCGTTTCCGTCCCAAACAAAAGCGCCCAACGGGACAGATCCGTCCTTTTTCCCACCCAAAAGCCCGCATATAACTTCAATTCGAAATCACTGCTGTCCGGTTTAATCATAGTAACCCCTCCAGAAGAGGTTGAAGTGAAACAATTTTAGGCGGGGGAGGTTTGTTCGTACATAATTCCGCGACAGAGCCTTTGGAAAGAAGG